>JALVEU010000020.1 GCA_027030565.1 Gammaproteobacteria bacterium
AGCTGGCGGTGGTGGGTCGGGGCGCGGCGGACAAGGTGCAGGTGCAGCACATGGTCTGCCGCCTACTGGGGCTGGCCGGCACCCCGGCCGAGGACGCCGCCGATGCCCTGGCCGTGGCCCTGTGTCACGCCCACACCGAGGCGACCCGCCAGCGGCTGGCGGCTGCGGAGCGGGGGCGGTGATCGGGCGGCTGCGCGGCGAACTGGTGGCCAAGGAGCCGCCGTACCTCATGATCGACGCCGGCGGCGTCGGCTACGAGCTGGAGGCGCCCATGTCCACGTTCTGCAGGCTTCCGGCGGTGGGCGAGGGCGTGGTGTTGCTCACTCACCTGGTGGTGCGTGAGGACGCGCAGCTCCTCTATGGCTTTCTCAGCGAGGCTGAGCGCGCTCTGTTTCGCCATCTCATTCGCGTCAGCGGCATCGGCGCGCGCACCGCGCTTGCCATCCTCTCGGGGATGACCGTCGAGGAGTTCGGGCGCTGCGTGCAGGGCGGTGACGCTCAGGCGCTCACCCGCCTGCCCGGGGTCGGGCGCAAGACCGCGGAACGCCTGGTGGTGGAGATGCGCGACCGACTCGGGGCGGTGCCCTCGGCCGGGGAGCCGGCCACGTCGGTGCCCGGAGCGCCGGAGGCCATTGCCGAGGCGCCGGCCGACGAGGCGGTGCGTGCCCTGGTCAGCCTGGGCTACAAGGAACCGGTGGCGCTGCGCATGGTGCGGGCGGTGGCCGAGCCGGGTCTGCGCAGTGAGGACCTGATCCGGCTGGCACTGAAGAAGAGCCTCTCGTGAGTGACGCACGACTGGTGAGCGCAGACCCGGAAGGGGGCGAGCGGACCCTGGAGGCCGACATCCGGCCCCGCTGGCTGGCCGAGTACGTGGGCCAGGCCGAGGCCCGGGAACAGCTCGAGATCTTCATCCAGGCCGCGCGTCGTCGGGCCGAGGCGCTGGATCACGTGCTGGTCTTCGGTCCACCGGGCCTGGGCAAGACCACGCTTGCCCACATCATCGCCAACGAGCTGGACGTGAACCTGCACCACACGGCGGGCCCGGTGCTGGAGAAGCCTGGCGACCTGGCGGCCCTGCTCACCAATCTGGAGCCGCGCGACGTGCTCTTCGTGGACGAGATCCATCGGCTGAGCCCGGTGGTGGAGGAGATCCTCTATCCCGCCATGGAGGATTTCCAACTGGACATCGTGATCGGCGAGGGTCCGGCCGCACGCTCCATCAAGTTGGATCTCGCCCCCTTCACCCTGGTGGGGGCCACCACGCGTGCGGGCCTGCTCACCTCGCCCCTGCGCGACCGTTTCGGGGTGGTGCTGCGCCTGGAGTTCTACACTGTCGCCGAGCTCACGCGCATCGTGACCCGAGCGGCGCGCATCCTGGGCGTGCCCATCGAGCCGGAGGGTGCAGGCGAGATCGCCCGCCGGGCCCGGGGGACCCCGCGCATCGCCAACCGCCTGTTGCGCCGCGTACGCGATTTCGCCGAGGTCCGTGCGGCGGGCCGGATCACCGGCGAGGTGGCCCGTCAGGCGCTGGATCTGCTCAAGGTGGATGCCAACGGTTTCGATCACATGGACCGCGTACTGTTGCTCACCGTGATGGAGAAGTTCGGCGGCGGTCCGGTGGGCCTGGACAACCTGGCGGCGGCCATCGGCGAAGAACGCGGCACCATCGAGGACGTCATCGAGCCGTACCTCATCCAGCAGGGCTTCCTCATGCGCACACCGCGCGGGCGGGTGGCGACCGCCAACGCCTACCGCCACTTTGGCCTGCGGCCGCCGCGTGGAGGCGAGGCGCAAGGCGAGATCCCGGATCTCCTGACCCCGCAGGACTGAGCCCGCGAGAGCGGTGTCGTCGGCCGCACGAAATCGTTTGACATCGTCTGCAGAAAGGTGCCTAATGGGTGCCGACGCACGATGCGTCCCCCGCCAGAGGAATCCTGCCTTTTGGACCGGCTTTCCAGTTCTGATGAGGGAGATTGAAGCGCAGCCCCGCGAGGGGCCGCGGCTGCCGTTGCGGCATTTGTGCCGGCCGCAGGGTGGTTCGAACGATTACGGCGCAATTTGCACGAGAAAACGATCGATGAACATTTACGTTGGAAACCTTCCCTATTCCACCACCGAAGACGATCTGCGCGGCATGTTCGCGGAGTATGGTGTGGTCGAGTCCGTGAGCATCATCGAGGATCGCTTCACGGGCCAGTCCAAGGGATTCGGGTTCGTGGAGATGCCCAACAATTCCGAGGCGGATCAGGCCATCAAGGGCCTGAACGAGGCCTCGGTGGGCGGGCGTCGCCTCAAGGTCAACCAGGCCCGTCCGCGCAGTGACCGTCCGCGTCGCGCAGGTGGGGGTGGTCGCTTCTAAGCCCCACTGGGCAAAGCTGTGCGGCCGGACCCGGCCAGCGCATGTTGTGAAGAGGGCCGCAGCGTGAGCTGCGGCCTTTTTCGTATGTCCGCTGCGCTCGCCATCGATGGGGCATCCCGGCGGACTCGAGGCGAACGGGGGGCGCCGGACGCCTGGGCAGGGGCACACCGGTGAGCCACGGGACATCGGCTGTCACGGTGGGCGGTCTGGATCGTGTGCTGATGCTGGGCCGCGGAGAGCGCGCCCTGGCCCGCCATCTCGCCCTGGTGTTCGGCCTGGTGGGCATGGGTATGGCGCTGGGGCGAGCCAGTGCCGGTGCGCTGTTCCTGGACCGTATTGGTTACGCCGGCCTGCCGATCATGTACGCCTTGCTCGGCGTCGTTGTCGCGCTGTGCAGCCTCGCCTACGCCGCATGGTCGGACCGGATGCTCCCGGAACGCCTGTTTCGTTGGCTGTTCAGCGGGCTCGCGGGACTGCTCGTACTCAACTGGCTCGGGATGCGTGCCGCCGCCGGTGCTTGGGTGTTCTCCGCCTATTTCCTGCTCTATGAGACGGCCTCCGAGCTGCTCCTGGTGCATCTGGGGCACTATGTGGCCCACAATCTAGACACCGGACAGGCCAAGCGGATCGCGCCGCTGGCGCTGGCCGGGATGCAAACGGGCACGATCGTCGGGGGGCTGTTCCTCCTGGGCCTGGTTCGGACCCTGGAGCTCCAGCACGTCCTGCTGGCCTGGGCCGCCCTGTTGCTCGCCGCGCTGGCCGTGATGGGCCGCCACCACCGTGGCGCAGGTCCCTCGCCCCTGTTTCGGCCCGAGGGCATGGGTACGGAGGCCTGGCGGGCACAGGTGGGTGCAGGGCTGCGTCTGCTGCGACATGAGCCCCTGGTGCGGTGGGCGTCCCTGGCTTTGTTCTGCATGGTGGTGGCCTTCTATGTCCTGAGCTACAGCGCCTACCGGGTCTATGCGCAGTCCTTCGGGGGCGAGGCGCAGCTGGCGCGGTTCTTCGGTGGGCTGTCGGCCGCCACGGCGGGCGTGGCGTTGTTGCTGCAGGTGTTCGTGAGCGGGCGGATCATCGAGCGGCTGGGCATTCGGCGGGTCAACCTCCTGTTCCCCGTCACCACGCTGGTGAGCTTCGCGTTGATGCTGGGGTTCTATGCCTGGCCCGCGGCCCTGGTGGCGAGCTTCAACAAGGATGCGGTGATGCCGGCATTCCGCAACCCAGTACGCAACCTGTTCTTCGATGCCCTTCCGCCCGGGCAACAAGGACGGGCCCGGGCCATGTCGGTGATGATCTTTCTCCCCCTGGCGCTTTCGGCCTGCGGCTCGTTGTTGTGGGCGGTGCAGGCCACGGAGGAGGTGCGCCCCTTCCTGGGTCTCGGTCTGGCTGCGGCCCTGGGTTACCTCCTGTTCAACCTGCGCATGAATCGGGCATACGTGCAGACCCTGGGCCATCACCTGGTGGCGCGGTTGCGCACGCCGCAACACCCCGTGGAGCCGGACGGTGAGGCGGCCGGACTGCTGGAGCAGGGATTGGACACGAACGAGCCCGGTCTGCTGCGGGTGCATCTGCGAGCGCTGCTCGGTGCCCAGCCGGAGCGGGCACGCCGTGCGATCGAGGTGCGGTGGATGCAGTGGTCACCGGTGGCGCAGCGGGCGGTCTTGGACGTGCTCGCCGGCTTGCGCGTCTCCTGGGCGGCGGAAACCGCCCGGAGGCTGGTCACCCACCCGGACCGGGAACTGCGTACGACGGCTCTGCGCTGCCTGCTGCGGACCGGGCCGGAGCGTTTGCCTGACGCGACCGGCGAGGCGGCGCCGCCAGAGCTGCGAGTGGCCGTTCTGCTGGCGCGCATGTGCTCGGAGGCGAGCGGCGGCGAAGCAGACTGCAGCATGTTTGCGTGCGACGGCCGGGCCCGGCGTGCGTTGCGCGCCTTCCTGGCCGGCGCGGCGCCCCCGGGGCGCTGGTCGGGGGCACTGCGAACCGCGGCCTTGGGCGCGGTGAGCGAAGCCCTGCAGGCCCCGCGTTCGTATACGAGGCTGGAAGCGCTGCGTGCCCTGGTGTACGTGCCCGGGTGGCTCCCCCGGCACCTCCAGGCGCAGGTGGAGCGGCAGCTGTTCGAGTGCGATGCCCGGCTCCGTGAGGCGGTGGTGCGGCTGGCCCCTCGTTTCGGAACCCATGCGTCCGAACTGCTGCGCGTTGCACTGGCCGATGGGCATCCGGGGGTGCGGAGGGCCGCGGCTCGACAGCTGGTGGCCTTGGAAGGCGCTTCGGTGTGGGTGGAGCGGCTCGTCCACGGACGGGTCACCGCTCCGCGGGCGGCCGACGCCCTCATGGAAGTGCTCCGATACGAGGGTGAACTGGACGCTGGACAGCTGGAGCACCTCCTGGACCCGGTGCTCGATCAGGCCCAGCACATGAAAACCGCGGCCGCGTGCCTGAGGGGTGCGTCTGCGGTGCACGCCGTGTTGCGGCGCAGCTGTGCCCAGCGGACCCGGGCGTGGCTCCGCCTCGCGCTGCGGATCATGGCATGGCGGGGACGGGAGGCCACTCTGTTGGAGGCGGCGCGATTGGGGCTCGACAGCCCGGATCCGCGGTCACGGGCCGGTGCCGAGGAGGCCATCGGCAACGTGGAGGAGCGGCAATATGCCCGGCGCCTGCGCGCCCTGTTGGAACCCGGCTCCGGAACCCCCTGCACCGGCTGGAGTCCGGCACGGTTGGAGGCTTCGGACGATGCGTGGCTGGCGTGCTGTCTGGGTGTCCTGGACGCCAGGGAGGAGGAGAGTCCCATGTTGCAGCTGTTCGAACGCATTCGCGTCTTGCACGGCATGGACCTGTTTGCCGATGTGGACGAAGAGGACCTGCGTCACGTGGCCCTCTGGTTGGAACCGCTGGGCTGTAGTGCGGGCCAGTGCGTGTTTCGCGAGGGCGAGCCGGGGGATCGCATGTACGTGATCGAGCGAGGCCGGGTGCTCCTGGAAAGGAAGGGGCCCGGCGGCGTGGTGGAGCTGGGTCGCTTGGGGCCGGGCCATGCGTTCGGCGAGATGAATCTGCTCGACGGTCTGCCCCGCTCGGCGACGGCGCGCATGCTGGAGGACGGCATGCTGCTCACCATGCATCGGGACCGGCTCCACGCCCTGATCCAGAGTTATCCGCGGATCGGGATCGGCATGCTGCGGGCGCTCTCCGTACGCCTGCGCCAGACCACTGAACGGATCGGAGGGGACCACTGATGCCGAAACGTCTCGCAGCCCTGCTG
>JALVEU010000021.1 GCA_027030565.1 Gammaproteobacteria bacterium
TGCTCCACGGGATGTCCGACTCCCCCTACAGCCTGCGCGCGCTGGCGCTGGGGTTGCAGGCGGCGGGCTTCCGGGCCCTGGCGCTACGCCTGCCCGGGCACGGCCTGGTGCCGGCCGGGCTCACCCGGGTCACCTGGGAGGACATGGCCGCGGCGGTGCGCCTGGCGGTGGATCATTTGAGAGCCACCCTGGGAGAGGGCCGGCCGCTGGTGATCGTCGGCTATTCCAACGGAGCGGCCCTGGCCCTGGACTACACCTTGGAGGCCCTCTCGGATCCGGAATGGCCGGTGCCGGTGCGGCTGGTGCTCGTCTCGCCGGCCATCGCCGTGAGCCCGGCGGCGCGCTTCGCCCGGCTGTTGGTGCTGGCTGGGCACCTCCCCGGCCTGGAGCGGCTGGCCTGGCTGTCGTTGCAACCCGAGTTCGATCCCTACAAGTTCAACTCGTTTCCCGTCAACGCGGGTTACCAGGTCCACAGGCTGGCCCGCTCGGTGCAGGCGCGGCTCGACGCCCTCGAGCCGGTGGCCTGGGACCGGTTCCCGGCGGTGCTGGCGGTGCAGTCCGTGGTGGACGCCACGGTGGTGGCGCCGGCCCTGGTGGATGGGCTCATGGACCGGCTCCATTCGGGCCGTGACCGGCTGCTGCTGTTCGACGTGAACCGGGACGCGGAAATCATGGAGCTGTTCGGGCGATACGACCACGGACGCGTGGAGGCGCTGGTCGAGGCGGACACCCCCTATGCCGTGACCCTGGTGACCAACCGGGACGCCGACAGCCTGGAGGTGGTGGCACGAGAGCGCCCGGCTGGAGGCGGCCGGGTGCGTACGCGGCCCCTCGACCTGTCCTGGCCGCGCGGGGTCTACTCCCTTTCCCACGTGGCGCTCCCTTTCCCGCCCGATGATCCCATCTACGGCCGCGGCACGCCGGATCATCCGACCCTGGGCGGGATCGAGCTGCGCGGCGAGCAGAACCTGCTGGCCGTGCCGCCCGCCCAGCTCCTACGGCTGCGCTACGACCCCTTCTATGACTACCTGGAGCGGCAGGTGCTGGAGTTCCTGCAGGGTCCTGCCGGCAGGGATGGTTCCGTAGGGCACGGCCCCGCCTACGGCGAGGCCTCGTGCGAGCAGGTGCCCGGGTCGTACGCGCCTGCCTCCAGGCGGTCCAGGGCCGCCAGGGCGCGTTGCAGGTAGTCGGGCGGGAAATACCAGGCGACGGCACCCTCCGCGTCCCGGTACGCCTCGAGCCCGCGCTCGGCGGGGGCTGCGTGGTACAGGAACTGGATCAGGACGTCGTTGCTGACCCAGGGATGGCTGTACCAGAAGTCGTGGGCGCCACGGCTCAGGTCCGGGATCTCCGAGCCGCCGATGTCGAGCAGGCGGAAGCCGCCCTCGCGGGAGGCCCGGGTGATCCGCTCGGTCTCCTCGGCGGTGAGCTCGTCGGGGTCGGGCCGGCCGGCACGCGGGCGGCCGTGATGGGCGGCGGCCAGACTGAGTACCGAATCGTTGAGATTCAGGGCCAGGGTCACGCTGCAGGTCATCCCCTGGTAGGCAAACAGGTCCTGCAGGAAGGCCTTCTGATCCACGTCGGGCGCCGCGAAGTAGACCTCGCCGAGGCGGAGTGTGCGGCGCAGCGCCTCGGGCGATCGGTCTGGGTGACGCGCGCGCAGCAGCGCCAATGCTGGGCTCACCACCTGGGCGCCTGCGCTGTAGGCCAGGATGTTGATGTGCTGCGCGCCGCTGTAACGGGCCAGCAGTTCGATCAGGCCGGCGAACACGGGGACGGTGGCCCGCGCGTTGGCCACGTCGGTGGCGTAGCGGAACAGGTTGGCCATGGAGGGCCAGGAGAAGGCCATGACCACCGCGTTGTAGCCCGAGAAATGCCGGAACTGCCCGGCCTGGGCGGTGGCGCGATAGAAGTTGTTGTTGGCCCCGTGGACATAGACGGTGAGATCCTTGTGCTCGCTTGCTCGGATCACGGCGTTGAGCTGCTGGAAATAGCGCTGCAGGGCAGGGTTGGGCGCATGCAGGGGCTCGTCGGCATGCACGAGCGCCTCTTCGTGGGCCTCCCGCAGTCGCAGGGGCGGGTTCTCGTCCCGCTCGGCGGCCGTGGACTTGCGGTGGATCCACTCCCAAGGCAGCTCTCCCTCACCGATGACCAGGTAGGCGTCGCCGAACCGCAGCGTATCGTCGAACACCGCGGTGTACAGTGCGTGGTCCCTGGGACCCAGCCGCACACGGTTGGTGGCGTAGGCGACACGGATCTCGTTGGTCCCACGCACGCGCGGGTTGGCCGCAAAGGGGTCCACCCGCCCGCCCTGCATGACGACAGGCGTCGGCATCAGGTAAACCGTGGGCTGACAGCCCGCCAGGGCCAGCAACAGGACCACGACAGGCCAGCGGCGGTCCGTCTTCGATACTGGCGTCATTCCGTATGCCAAGGGGATCCCCGGAGCGCCTGGTTTTTCTGCTGCCGGTCGGATCGGTCGCTCTGGAACGGGGATGGCCGGGTGTCACGCCTCAGGGGACCACCGCGAACCATCCCCATACCGGCCCGCAGAGGGCACAGGCCGCAGGTGCCGGTCGGGTGGCAACGCCGGGGGTCAAAAGGTCACGACCGCATAGATCCGTGGACCGTGGAAGAGCTGCTCGGCCCGGAAGCGGTGCCCGTTGTCGCTCTTGTCTTCGTAGCTCACGTTGAACAGGCTGTAGGCAGCGCCGAAACCCACGTGAGCGAATGGGTGATAGGTCACCGAGGCATCGGCACGAACGATCCAGCCCGTCAGATCGTCCACGCTCAGGTAGAAGCCAGTGGCGTCCAGAGACACCGCCAGCCGGTCGTTGAACGCATAGGCGCCCACCAGTCCCACGTTGGGCAACGGCAGCGTCACCTCGCCGCTTTCGGTGCTGAACCGCACACCGGCGTCACCGGCGGTGACCTCTCCGGAGAGTTTCGCGGCGACCTCGGCGATGTGCAGACCCAACGCCAGGCCCAGTTCCTTCTCGCCGTCGTTGACGAAGGAGTATCGGTAGGCCACCCGCCCCACCTTCCATCTGTAATGGCTGTCCAACGAGGCACCCACCGGGAAGGTGACGTCACCCCATTCGATGTCCCTCGTGGCCGAGACGTGCCCGTTGCGGCTCAGCTCGAAATACTCGGCGCTGAGGCGGTGCTTGGGTGTGATCCTCCACCACAGACCGCCGAATGGCGTGGTCTTGGTATCGTCCATTCCCAGCAGCTCTTCCACGTCGATATCCGTGCCGAAATCGCCATCGGAGGCATCCAGGCGCAGGTTGGTGTCGATGAAGGAGAAGAAGGCACCGCCCAGCAGTCCGATACGCGCGTTGAGCATCGGATTGCCTGCCTCGCCGGCGAGGGCCGGCATGGCACTCACGGTGCAGAGGCAGATGCTCCAGAGCAGGGTGCGGGGCTTCCAGGCCATGGTTCACGTCTCCCTTGGTCGCCGGTCGGGAAGCACCGCATCCTACCGGGGCGCTGCGTCAGGTGCTGCAAGCACCGAAGCTGCGGATCAGCGCAACTCCGCCAGCAGCTGTTGCATCATCTGTTCGGCCTGAGCCCCGTAGCCGCCGCCGAAGAGGTTCAGGTGGTTGAGGATGTGATAGAGATTGTAAAGGGTCTTGCGGGTGCGGTAACCGGGATCCAGCGGCCAGGCAGCCTGATAGGCGGCGTAGAAGTCGGCTCCGAAACCGCCGAAGAGCTCGGTCATGGCCAGATCGGCCTCTCGGTCGCCGTAGTACACGGCCGGGTCGAAGATCACCGGACGTCCCGCCGTGTCGGTGCCCCAGTTGCCGCCCCACAGATCGCCGTGAAGCAGGGAGGGTATAGGCCGGTAGTCGCTGAACAGGGCGGGGAGGCGTTCCAAGAGCTCCGCACCCAGGCGCTGCAGCCGGCCGCCGTAGCCCCTGCGGGCCGCGAGATCGAGCTGAAAGCCCAGGCGGTGACGCCTCCAGAACGCCACCCAGTCGTCACATTCGGTGTTGATCTGCGGCGTGGATCCGATGGTGTTGTCCCGGTGCCAGCCGAAGCGCGCCCGCGTAGTGCGGTGCAGGGCGGCCAGCCCCTCCCCCAGGGCCGCACCGCTCCCGCGCCCGGCCAGGTCCACGTATTCCATCACCAGGTAGGCACGGCCCCCGTCGCTGCCTACAGCGACCGGTTGGGGCACGTGCAGCGCCTGGGGGGCGGCCAGCTCCGCCAGCCCCTCGAACTCCGCCTGGAACATGTCGAGTCGGTCGGCGCGGTTGAGCTTGACGAAGTAGCGCCGGCCGTCGGTGCCTTCCAGGCGTGCGGCCTCGTTGATGCAGCCGCCTCCCACGCCCTGTTGCCCCGCGAGCTCGAACGGCTGGCCCGTGGCCTCGGAGATCGCCTGGGCGATGGTGTTCCAGAGCCCCATCAGAGCCGCCAGTCGGCCGGGGGCTCTCCGCGGACGTAGGGCAGATACCGGGCGCGCCAGAACTTCTCGCGCACGTAGGCATCCAGGTCCTTCTCGGCGAGCCCGGGCTTGCCGGCCACGCCGTCGTCCATGGCCGCCTGGATGACACGACTGGCCACACGTACCGAGACCTCCTGCAGTTCGTCCACCGGCGGAAAGATGCGCCCGTTCTCCAGGTGCCGTGCGGCAGTGTAGTCGGCCAGGGCATGCGCGGCCTCGAGTACCATGTGATCGGTGATGCGCCGGGCGTCGGAGAGGATGGCGCCGAATCCGAGGCCCGGGAAGATGAAGGCGTTGTTACCCTGCCCGATGCGATGCACACGCCCCTGGTACTCCACGTCCGGGAACGGGCTCCCGGTGGCGACGATGGCCCGGCCCTCGGACCAGGCGATCACGTCGGAGGGCAAGGCCTCGCTGCTCGAGGTGGGGTTGGACAGCGGAAAGACGATAGGCCGGGTGACGTTGCGTCCCAGGGCTTCGACGATGGGTTGATTGAAGGCCCCCGGATGCCCGCTCAACCCCAGCAGCACTCCGGCCCGGGTGTTCTCGATGACCTCCAGCACGTTGGGGATCTCCCCGCTGATGCGCCAGTCGGCCACCACGTCCTGGGGTTGGGCGTAGGGTTTCTTGTACGCATCCATGGGGCGGCCTTCCACCAGCAAGCCCTTGGAGTCCAGCACGAAAACGCGTCGGCGCGCCTCTTCGGGCGTGAGGCCGGCCTCCATGAGACCCTGGGTGATCGCCCAAGCGACACCGATGCCGCCGGCGCCCGCGCCGTAGATGACGATCCGCTGGGACTCCAGGGGTTCGTGGATCATGCGACAGGCGGAGATCAGCCCGGCCAGGGCCACGGCTCCCGTGCCTTGGATATCGTCGTTGAACGAGGGCAGGCGGTTGCGGTAACGCTCCAGTACGGCGAAGGCCACATCCTTGGACAGGTCCTCCCACTGGATCACCGCACTGGGCCAGCGCGCGCAGATCGCATCCACGAACTTGTCGACGAAGGCGAAATACGCCTCTCCGCGTAGGCGGCGCTGTCGCACGCCCAGGTAGTGTGGGTCGTTGATGAGGTCCAGCCGATCGGTGCCCACGTCCAGCTTCACCGGCATGGTGTGGTAGGGGCTCACGCCACCGCCCACGGTGTACAGGGCCAGCTTGCCAATGGAAATGGCCAGTCCGCCATAGCCCTGGTCGCCCAACCCGAGGATGGCCGAGGAGTCCGTGGCCACGATCATGCGCACGTCGTTCCAGGGATAGTTCTCGGTGACCGCCTGGGCGCGGTCGATGTTGACCGGTGAGAGCGACAGGCCGCGCGGGTGTTGGTAGATGTAGCTGAACTCCTGGACTGCCTGCCCCACGGTGGGTGTGTAGACGATGGGCAGCATCTCTTCCAGGTGCTTCTCCAAGAGGGCGTAGAAGAGGATCTCGCTGCGCTCCTGGAGCGCTCGCAGATACTGGTACTTGGCCAGGGGAGTGGGCTCACGCAGGAAGCCACGGTAGACGCGGTCCACCTGCTGCTCCAGGGTGTTGACCTGGGGCGGGAGCAGGCCGTCCAGATGCAGCGCCACCCGCTCTTCCGGGGTGAAGGCCGTTCCCTTGTTGGCCAGCACCAGGCGGATCAGTGCGATCCCGTCCAGGTACACCTCCATGTACTGCCGGCCCTGGGCGTCTCTGCGGATGTCGAAGTAACGGCTGATGGGGGGCATGTGTGCGGATGCGGAATGCTCGAGACCACCACCCAAGTATACCGGTCCGGAGTCAGTCGAGGATCGTCATCAGGGCAGGATGGCGGAGGCGCATCTGCAGGTTGGTCTCGCGTCCAGGCCAGACCAGCCCGCGCACTTCCACACGACGGCCCTGCAGCCGATCCAGGGTGCGCTCGTCGAACCAGGGCAGATCGCGACGGTCGATGCGCACGGAGAAGCGCTTGCCGAAATTCAGCCATACGGACTTGCGGCTTCGCGCGACCCGACGCACCTGCCCGCGCACCACATGAAATCCCCGCATCGTGGGCAGGAGCTCGGAGACTTCCACAGGCTGAAAGCGAGGCAGGCGCCAGACACCTCGGCGGGCCTTGCGGGCCTGGCGTTCGGCGGCCGCATAACGCTCCACGTAGCGGACATTGGGCGGGATGACCACCAGCGAGGCGAGCCCCTGCCGGAGCAGGGTCTCGGTGAGGTTCACCCCGTTCGGGGTGAACAGATGGGCCAGGGTACGCCCGTGGGGGTCCTTACGCTGACGATCGTATTCGCCCTCCACCCGGTAACCATGCTCGCGCAGCAAGGCCTCCAAGGACCGGCGGGCCGCCTCGGCCAGGGGCTCGCCCGGCTGGTCCTCATGGGGCAGCTCGGGCGTGTCCATGCCGATGAGCCGCAGGTGCCGTCCGTCGCGCAGGACCACGGTGTCCCCGTCGATGACCCGCTGCACCACGGTGCTGAAACGCTGCTGCTCGCGGGCCTGGCAGCCGGTGGCCAGGAGGGCGAGCAGCCATGCGAGCACGAAAAGGGCGCCCGTGGGAAAGGGCGCCCGGCTGCGTCTGGTCAGGCTTGGCAAGGGGGCGGGCTTATTGCTTCATGCCGTAGCGCCGGCGGAACTTGTCCACCTGGCCGGCCGTGTCCACGATCTTTTGCTTGCCGGTAAAAAACGGATGGCACTTGGCGCATACGTCGATGTGCATCGACTCGCCTTCGTAGGTCGAATTCACGTCGAACTCGTTGCCGCAGGCGCAGACCACGTGGACCTGGTGATAGTTGGGATGGATGCCGGGTTTCATCGCCGTGACGGACCTGTTGAGTACGCTCTCCTGAAAGGAAGGCGCGCGATTGTACTCGCCCGGCCACCGCGCATGCAAGCGCTCCGGGGTTGTCCGTGGGCTCAGGGGCCCGCTCGCACGCCCATCCGCTGGGCCCCTGTCCCCGGCGTGATCCCTCGGGCCGCAAACCATCCGGCTTCGGCCTCCAAGGCGGCCCGGATGGCGCCTGCAGGGAAATAGGTGCGGCCGGGGCCGCCGGTTGTCTCCGTGTCCATGCGCCGGATCTCCGCGATGCGCCCGTCCACGCCGATGAATGCGATGTCCAGTGCGGCGTGGACATTGTGCATGTGGAAACCCACGCGCACCGGTCGCCCGAATTCGAACCACATGGGGCGTTCGGTGATCGTCTGGGGGCAGAGGTACTGGAAACCTGCCTGGCGCTCGGCCGGTTCGTCGGCGATCCATGCCTGGACCTGGCGGTGGCGGCCGTCGGGCAGGGTGAACGACACCGGCTCCTCGTCCATGTGACGCAGCGCGGGTGTTTCGGGCAGGCATTCCTGCGCTGGGGCACATGCCTGCAGCGCGAGCGCCAGGACGACCGGCACAGCGGCGAACCCGAAGCGCCGGACCCGGTCTGTCGCGCATTGGGAGGTCGGCAGCGCGAAAGCCAGCGCCGGAAGTACGGCCACGGGCTGCGTCTTGCACCGATGATGCCGGTGTGTTCCCCACATGGCCTGCAGGCCTCCGGCTGTTTTTCAACTTGTTTTCAGCCTGGCGGCGTAGGATGTCCACCCGGCAACACGCAAGACGGATTGTGCATGTTCGGCATTCATTTGGCCATCTTGGGATCTCGACGCGGGCGTTTCGGTGCGGTGAGGGGCAGGCGGGCCGGCTCCCGGGCCCTGTTGGCCTGCCTGATGCCATTGTCCTTGCTCTGGACAGGCCCGGTGGCAGCCACCGCTGGGGATATTCGGCTGGATGCCGCCCAGCGCGAGGCCTTGGGCGTGGTTCTGACGCCGGTCGAGCCGGTCACCGGGAGTACCAGTACGGCGTTCCCTGCCCGTGTGGTGGTGCCCAACGACCAGCTCCACGTCGTGAGCACCCCCCTGGCGGGCCTGCTCGAATCACTCCATGCGGCAGAAGGCCAGCCGGTGCGCAAGGGGGATCTGCTGGCCGTGGTCCAGAGTCCCGACCTCCTTGAGGCCCAGCGCGCCTATGTGGAGGCCCTGAGCCGTTTTCAGCTCGCCGAGGCCAACTACCGGCGAGACCGTCAGTTGCATAAAGAGGGCATTATTGCCGAGCGCCGCTATCTGGAGGCGCGGGCCCGCTATCAGGAGGCCCGGACCGCACTCGACCAGCGGCGCCAGCTCCTGATGCTGGCGGGTATGGACGAGGAGGCGCTGGCTCAGCTGACCGAGACCCATCGCCTGAGTGGCCGGCTCGAGGTGCGCAGCCCGTTGGATGGTGTGGTCCTGGAACAAATGGCCACGCCCGGCCAGCGTCTGGAGGCCCAGGACCCCATCTACAAGGTGGGCCGGCTGCAGCCCTTGTGGCTGGAGGTCCACGTGCCTCTTGACCGATTGGGTGGCGTGCGCCCCGGCTCTCCCGTACAGGTGATCGAGCCCCCCATAGAGGCCCGGGTGATCACCGTGGGTCGGATGGTGCACACCGAGGACCAGGGCGTCCTGGTACGTGCGCAGGTCGACGAAGGCAGCGAGCTCCTGTTTCCCGGGCAGTTCGTCAAGGTGGCGCTGCTGCGTTCCCAGAACGGGGGCTATCGGGTGCCGCGGAGCGCGCTGGTGCGCCACCGTGGCCGCGTGTGGGTGTTCGTGGGCCGAGGAGAGCTCCTGGAGCCGGTGCCCGTGGAGCTGGTGGCGGAGGAGGCGCATTCGGCTGTGGTGCGGGGGGCGCTGCGCACGGGCGACCGCATCGTCAGCCGCGGAACCTCGGCGGTGAAGGCCATCTGGCTGGGCGCCGGAACATGAATCGGGCCGAGGTCCGCAGGTCGGTGGTGCGCTAGCATGCTGGCGCGCATCATTCAGTTCGCACTCACCCAGCGCCTGCTGGTGCTCCTGGGCATCGTTCTGCTGGCCGGCGGAGGGTGGATCGCCCTCCAGCGGACGCCCATCGACGCCTTTCCGGACGTGTCCACCACCCAGGTGAAGATCGTGGTCAAGGCCCCGGGGATGACGCCCAAGGAGGTGGAGGCCCGTATCACCGCCCCCATCGAGGTGGAGATCCTGGGGATTCCCCGCCTGACCGTGGTGCGCTCCATCGCCAAGTATGCACTGAGCGACATCACCGTAGATTTCGAGGAGGGGACGGACATCTACTGGGCGAGACAGCAGGTGGCCGAGCGCCTGGGCGCCATATGGGGCGACCTGCCTGCCGACATCTCAGGGGGCATCGCACCCATGACCACGCCGCTGGGTGAGATGTTCATGTTCACCGTCGAGGGCGGCGATCTGAGCCTCATGGAACGTCGCGAGCTGCTGGACTGGGTGATTCGGCCGGCCCTGCGCACCGTGCCCGGGGTGGCCGACGTCAATGCCCTCGGCGGCCTGGTGAAGAGTTTTGAAGTGGTGCCGGACAAGGCGCGTATGCTGGCCCGCAAGGTGAGCATGGCGCAGCTGCGCGCGGCGCTTTCGGCCAACAATCGTAACGACGGGGCCGGGCGCCTCGACGACGGTGAAGAGGTGCTCGTGGTTCGGACCGAAGGCGCCATCCGGGACCTGGGCGACGTGGCGGACATCGTGGTCTCGCCTCATCCCACGGAGCCGGTGCGCGTGGCCGATGTGGCCACGGTGCGCATCGGGGCGTTGACGCGCTACGGGGCGGTCACCAGGAATGGTGAGGGAGAGGCGGTCGAAGGTTTGGTGCTGGGCCTGCGCGGCGCCAATGCCCGCGAGGTGGTCGAGGGTGTCAAACGCAAGCTCCGGGAGCTGTCCCCTGGCTTGCCGAAGGGTGTGCGGATCGAGGTGTTCTATGATCGCGGCCGCCTGGTGGACCGCGCCGTGGCCACCGTGACCCGGGCGCTCGGCGAGGCCATTGTCCTGGTGCTGGTGCTTCTGGTGTTGTTCCTGGGCAATCTGCGGGCGGCGCTCACCGTCGCGCTGATCCTCCCCCTGGCGGCCCTGGTCACCTTCATCCTGATGTACTTGTTCGGGATGTCCGCCAACCTCATGAGCCTGGGGGGTCTCGCCATCGCCATCGGCATGCTGGTGGACGCCGCAGTGGTGGTGGTCGAAAACGTGGTGAGTCACCTGGTGCAGCGCCGCGCCGGGGAGCGGCTGCCGCGCCTGCATCTGATCTTCCGGGCAGTGCGCGAGGTGGCCCTGCCCATGACCTCGGGTATTCTCATCATCATCATCGTGTTCCTGCCCTTGCTCACCCTGCAGGGGCTGGAGGGCAAGCTGTTCGTGCCAGTGGCCCTGGCCATCGTCTTCGCCCTGTCGGGTTCCTTGGTGCTTTCACTCACGGCCATTCCGGTGCTGGCTTCCTTTCTGATCGGGCGCGTCCAGCACGGTGAGCCCCGGGTGGTGCGGGCGCTTGCGGCCGTCTACCGGCCGGTGCTCGAGTGGTCTCTCGCTCATGGTGGCGTGGTGCTGGGCATGGCCCTGGGGGCCATGGCCTTGGCCGGGTTCCTGTATTTCCAGGTGGGGAAGACCTTCATGCCCACCATGGACGAGGGCGATCTCATCGTGCAGCTGGAGAAGTTGCCGTCCATCACCCTGGAGGAATCCATCGCCGTGGACACGCGCTTCCAGAAGGCGTTGATGGCGGAGGTGCCCGAGGTCCTCGGAGTGGTCTCGCGCACCGGGTCCGACGAGATCGGCCTGGATCCCATGGGACTCAACGAAACCGACAGCTTCCTGGTGTTGCGGCCGCGAGAGAAGTGGACGGTACCGGACAAGGAGGCGCTCAAGGAGCGGATCCGGCAGGTGCTGGAGCACTTTCCGGGCGTGGCCTACACCTTCACCCAGCCCATCGAGATGCGCGTGTCGGAGATGCTGACGGGTGTACGCGGTGACGTGGCCATCAAGATCTTCGGAGACGATTTCGAGGCCCTGAATCGCACGGCCGAGGCCTTGGTGGGCATCATCTCAGAGCTGGACGGGGCCCAGGACGTCTATGCCCCTCGCAACGAGGGCGCACAGTACCTGCGCTTGGTGGTGGACCGCCTCTCGGCCGGACGTCTGGGCCTGGACGTGGATACGTTGGAGGACGATCTGCGTGCGCAGATCGAGGGATTGCGCGTGGGCACGGTCTATCGGCAGGCCCGGCGTTACCCGCTGCTGCTGCGCGGCCCCGAGAGCCTGCGTGAATCCCCCGCGGCGTTCGCCCATCAGTACGTAGTGCTGGACGACGGCAAGCGGGTACCACTGGCCCAGCTCGTGCGTATCGAGCGCAGCGAGGGCCCGGTGGCGGTCAAGCGTGAGCACGGCAAGCGCATGGCCGTGGTGATCGCCAATGTGACCGGGCGCGATCTGGTGGGTTTCGTCGAGGAGGCCAAGCGGGTGGTGGCCGAGCGCCTGGAGCTCCCCACGGGGTTCTATCTGGAATGGGGCGGACAGTTCGAGAACCAGCAGCGCGCCGCCCGCCGGCTGGCTATCGTGGTGCCCGTGGCCGTGGGACTCATCTTTCTGATCCTGTTCTCTACTTTCCGCTCCGTACGCCAGGCCCTGTTGGTGCTGGCCAACATTCCGTTCGCGATGATCGGTGGGGTGGTGAGTTTGTGGCTCACGGGGGCCTATCTCTCGGTGCCGGCCTCGGTGGGCTTCATCGCCCTGCTGGGTATCGCAGTGCTCAACGGCGTGGTCATGGTCACCTACTTCAATCAGCTGCAGGCCATGGGAAGGCCGGTGGAACGGGTAGTGCGCGAGGGGGCGTTGCGCCGGCTGCGCCCGGTGCTCATGACGGCGAGCATCGCCGCATTCGGTTTGGTGCCCCTGCTGTTCGCCACCGGACCGGGCTCCGAGATCCAGCGCCCGCTTGCGATCGTGGTGATCGGGGGATTGGTGACTTCTACACTGCTCACTCTGGTGCTCCTGCCGGTTCTGTACCGGCGCTTCGGCGTGCCGCCCGCAAAGGAGTCCGCTCATGCCTGACAACCCCGAGATGCTGGTGACGCTGGTGACGCCACCAGAACTGCAAGACGCGCTGATCGACTGGCTGCTGGATCGCGCCGAGACGGTGTCGGGATTCACCAGCTTGGCGGCCAGCGGTCACGGCAGTTCGGCGGCTTCCATGACGCTGGCCGAACAGGTGGCCGGTTATCAGCGCCGCACGTTGTTCCTGATCCACCTGCCCGCGGAACGGACAGCGGGCTTTTTGCAGGCACTGGCCGATGCGTTTGCCGGTGGAGGGGTGCATTGGTGGGTGGTGCCCGTCGCCGAGACCGGCGTGGTGTGAGCGGCCCCTGGGACCCGGTGCGTGGGTCCCGGCCGGGCTTGCACCTCCCGCACCGAGTGGACGCCATCCTCGGCTGAATATGGGACTATAATACCAAATCAGATCCGCCTGAAGGGGGGAGGATGTCGTGCGTGAGGGCAGCAACTATTCGGTTCTGGCCGCGATCGGGTTTGCACTGATCCTGGCGGCCTGCGGGGGCGGCGGGGACGACAGCGAATCGGAGGCTGGCGATGCCGCAGCCTCGGGAGACAACGGGGGAGGCACGGACGTGCCGGTGGCCCAAGGCGAATATGCGCTGCTCGCGTGGAACGACCTGGGGATGCACTGCATCGACAGCGACTATTCCGTCTTTTCGCTCCTGCCGCCCTTCAACGTCTTGAACGCCCAACTCGTACACCGGGGCGGCGGTGTGGTGGAGTCCGGGGTAGAGCTCACCTACGAGGCGGTGGCCGATCCGAGTGGGTCGGTCAACTCCACCAGCCGGGGCAAGACCAATTTCTGGGACTACGCCGAGCAGCTCTACGGGCCCAGGCTGGAACCGGACACGGGATTGAAGGGGTTTTCCATGCCCTCGCGCGGCCCAGCGGCCATGCACTTCGACCGATCGCACCGGTGGTTCGCCGCAGAGGGCATTCCGATCACCCCCGTGGACGACGAGGGGCGAAAGAATGAATACCCGATGATGCGCGTGAAGGCGATCGACCCGTCCGGACGTACCCTCGCCACGGCCGACGTGGTCCTGCCGGTGAGCGACGAGATGACCTGCGTGCGCTGCCACGGCTCGGCGCAGGGCGTGGACGATGCGAGACCGCGCGGCGGCTGGGTCCAGGACGCGGATCCAGAGCGGGACTGGCGGCTGAACATCCTGCGCTTGCACGACGAGCGGTCGGGTGACAGCCATCGTTTCCGCGACGCGCTCGCCCGGTTGGGTCTCGATCCACAGGGCCTCGAGGCGAGCGCGCGCAGCGGTCATCCGGTGCTGTGTGCGGGTTGCCACCGGTCCAACGCCCTGCCGGGCACGGGGCTTGACGGGATCGCGCAGCTCACCACCGTGATCCATGATCGCCATGCCTCCGTGACGGATCCGGAGACGGGGCTGTCACTGGATGACGACCGCACCCGCGCAGCCTGTTACCGATGTCATCCAGGTTCCTCCACCCAGTGCCTGCGGGGCGCCATGGGCAAGGCCACAGACCCTGCGGGAAACCCCCTCGTACAATGCCAGAGCTGCCACGGCCGCATGTCGGCGGTGGGCCGTCCTGGCCGCGAGGGCTGGCTGGACCTGCCCAACTGTCAGGCCTGTCACCACGACGGACAGCGTGGCGCAAAGGCCGTGCGGGCCGATGGATCGCTGATCCGTGTGTCGGACAGGCGCTTCGCGACGAACGCCGACACGCCGGCGCCGGGTTACGGCCTGTATCGGTTCAGTCGGGGGCATGGGGATCTGTACTGCGAGTCCTGCCACGGTGCGACCCATGCGATCTATCCGTCCGCCGAGTTCAACGACAACGTGCTGGCCCGGGAGCTGCAGGGCTATGCGGGCACCATCCGGGAATGTGCCGTGTGCCACGATCCCGTGCCCTATACGGCCACCGGTGGGCCCCACGGCATGCACACCATCGGTGCGGCATGGGTCCGTGGCCACGGCGACTCCGTGGAGCACTCCGGGCCCGAACAGTGTACCGCCTGCCATGGGGCCGACTACCGGGGTTCTCCGTTGTCGGCGATCAAGACCGCCAAGGAGTTCCGCCACGAGCACGGCATCGTGCGCTATCGACCAGGCGATCCGGTGACCTGCTACGACTGCCACAACGGCCCTCACGAGGACTGAGCCGCACCGGGGCGGGCGGTCCTCCCGGGCCCTCAGGAGATCTCACGATAGGTCCCGGGCACCCGTATTCCGTCACCAGCCGGCCAGCTGACGCTTTCAGGCTGGTTTCATGCCGTTGCGTTAATCTGACAGCGGATGGGAATACCAGCGGAGGATGCGTCATGCAGGCGAACGGCTCGTTCGAACACGGGACCCTTGCGAATCCGTCCGATGAAGGCCGGGTGCGGGTCTGGGATCCGCTGGTGCGCGTCCTCCACTGGTCGCTGGCCGCGGGGTTCTTTGGGGCCTATTTCACGGAAGACTGGGAGACGGTACACGTCTGGCTCGGCTACGCCGTACTCGGGATCGTGGCATTGCGTGTCATCTGGGGTTTCGTGGGCACGCGGCACGCCCGCTTCACCGACTTCGTCCGCCGGCCTGCGGTGGTGGCCGCGTACCTGCGCGATCTGGCGCACCTGCGCCATCGCCGGTATCTGGGTCACAACCCTGCGGGCGGTTATATGATCTTGGCCCTGCTCCTGATGGTGAGTTTGACCGGTCTCAGCGGGATCGCTCTCTACGCTGCCGAGGAACATGCAGGGCCGATGGCCGGCTGGGTCTCCGGCGCATGGGAGGATCCGCTGGAGGCGCTTCATGAGTTCCTGGCCAACTTTTCGTTGTTTCTGGTCGTGGTCCACGTCCTCGGGGTGATCGTCGAGAGCCTGCTGCACGGAGAGAATCTGGTGCGGGCCATGTGGACGGGATTCAAACGCGGAGGGGCCACATGAGCTCGGGAGCGAAGGCCGGATGGATCAGGTGGGGAGCGGTCACGCTCTCGCTGGCCGCATGCGGGGGAGCGGCGGACGACTCGGATCGGGTGCGCAGTCTTCGTGCCACCGGTGAGGTGGTGCCGCTGGCCCGGATTCTGGCCGGGATTCTGGCGGGCCACCCCGGAGTCCGCGTGATGGAGGCCGAGCTGGAGAAAGCGTCGGCAGGCTGGGTATACGAAATCGAGTACGTGGATGCGCGACACCGGGTGTGGACGGAGCGCTTCGACGCCCGCACGGGACGACGGCTGCGGTGAGGCTCCCGCCGTGCGGCTGCTATTGGTCGAGGACGACGAACGCCTTGCCACCCCGTTGGCGCGAGCACTACGGGGGGCCGGCTATGCGGTGGACTGGGTGACCGACGGTGTCGAGGCCGAGCATCTGGGCTGGGAGGAGCCTTTCGACGTCATCGTGCTGGACCTGGGGCTTCCTTCCCGTTCAGGGCTGGAGGTGTTGCGCAACTGGCGGGCGGTGGGACTTCGCACGCCGGTCATCGTGCTCACGGCCCGAGGCGCCTGGTACGAGCGGGTGGCGGGGTTCAAGGCCGGCGCCGACGATTATGTCCCCAAGCCGTTTCACGACGAGGAGCTGCTGGCACGCATCGGGGCCGTCCTGCGCAGGGCCTGTGGTGGTGGCGCGGGAGCGCTCCGGGTGGGCGGGTTGGTGCTGGACGAGGAACACCAGGAAGCGGTGCTGCCCGACGGTGGTCGTGTGGTGCTCACGGGCACGGAGTTCCGGCTGCTGCGCTATTTCATGCTCCATCCGGACCGCCCCCTGTCCAAGTCGCGCCTGGCCGAACATGTCTATGCGGGTGACGATGCCCGGGACAGCAACGTGATCGAGGTGTACGTCAACCGGCTGCGGCGCAAACTGGGCCGGGAACGCATCGTGACCCGGCGTGGGCAGGGCTACTTGTTCCCTTCCGATCCTTGAATTCCATCCTGTTACGGCTGAGTGCGTGGTTGGGGGTTGGGCTCCTGGTCATGCTGGGGCTCACCTGGTTCTTCGCCGATCGGTTGATGGAACGTGTGGCCGAGCGTTTCCTGGTGGAGGACCTCCAGCACGACGTGGAGAGCCTGTTGTTGGCCCTGCGATTCGATGCCGACGGGCGTGCGCGGCTGGACGCCTCGCGTGTGGAGCCGGTGTTCCAGCGCCCCTTCTCCGGTCACTACTACCGGGTGGAGACCGAGGCGAACCGTTTGGTCTCACGCTCCCTATGGGACGAAACCCTGGTCGTGCCCGACGGTTCCGGTACCTGGCGGGTGCCGGGACCGATGGGGCAGCGTCTGTTCGTTTTGGCGGACCGCTATGAGAAGGACGGGCATCGGTTCCGTCTGGTGGTGGCCGAGGACCTCAGCGGGGTGGAGCAGGTGGTGTCCAGAATGCGCCGGCACTATGCCGTGGTCATGGGGATACTGGGGATGATCCTCGGCATGGGTCTGATCTGGATGCTGCGGGCGGCGCTGAAGCCTCTGGAACGTCTTCGCCGGGATCTCCAGGCGCTCCACACCGGGGAGCTGCGGGCCCTCTCGGTGGCGGGCGCACCCCGGGAGATTCGCCCCCTGGTGGACGAGATCAACACCTTGCTGGGTGTGCTCCGCGAACGCTTGGATCGGCAGCGCAAGGCTTTGGGCAACCTGGCCCATGCCATCAAGACGCCGTTGACCGTGATCTTCCAGCACACGGCCGAACTGAGGCGCGGCGACTGCGACGAGTCGGCGGTGTCCGGGTTGTTCGGAGCGGCCGAGTCCATCCGCCGGGTCACGGAACGCGAGCTGCAGCGGGCACGGGCTGCCGGTCACGCCCCGGTAGGGCAGCGGGTGGCCCTGGGTGAGGCCGTGGAGGAGGTGGTGGGCGTGCTGCGACAGGCCCATGCCGACCGTGCGCTGCGTTTCGTGCTGGAGGTGCCGGAGGAACTTCAGGTGTGTGCAGACCGTGAAGACCTGCTCGAGGTGCTGGGCAACCTGTTGGACAACGGCGCCAAATGGGCGCGGAGCCGGGTGGCGATCCGTGCCCGGGAGACGGCGGGAGATGCGGTGATTCTGCGCGTGGAGGATGACGGTCCCGGCATGACCCGTCGGGAGATCGCCGCCGTACTGGGCCGCGGCGCACGCCTGGATGAGTCCGTGCCGGGGCATGGTCTGGGGCTTGCCATCGTCCGGGACCTGGTTGAGACCTACGGCGGCAGACTGTTCCTGGAACGCAGTCCATCACTCGGCGGATTGGCCGCCGTTGTCGTGCTGCCGCGGCAACTGGCTTGAGACCCAGACCCGCACGCTCGGCCCAATGGCCGGAGGCTCCCGTCCTGCAGCGGCCATGTCCGTCCGTGTGCCGGTGGAGCGTCCCATGGATCCCGGCGCCGGCCCGCCGGTAGAATCCCGGGTTCCGCACAGCTTGGCTCCGGGCCCCGGCACCCATGAGTGACGTCATCGACAGCGCCCCCTATCGCATGCGCAGGCCGTTTCGGCTGCGCATGAGCCTGTCCACGGCCATCCTCCTCGGAATGGCC
>JALVEU010000022.1 GCA_027030565.1 Gammaproteobacteria bacterium
CCTCGTCGATCAGGCCAAGGGAGCTGCCACATCCCGTGGAGAACCCGGCCTCGCCGGCGGCCCGTGCTCTAAGACGACGAGAGGCGCCCGTTGAGCGCCTCTCCTGTAACCCCGAACGGGGAAACCAAACCGCCACGCGCTACTTGCTAGCGATCTCCTCGAGCTGCTTGGCCGGAACGATGTGCCCATCGAGCCCCGCCTCCTTGGCGCTCTTGCCATAGGCCACGGCCATCAGGGTGCTGTAATAGACCACCGGTATGTGGAACTTGGTGCCGTATTTTTGATTGATCTGGTCCTGATAGACCTCGACGTTCATCTGGCACACGGGACAGGGGGTGACGATCATGTCTGCACCCCCGTCGTAGGCGGCCTCGATGATGTCCTTGATGAGTGCCTGGCTCTTCTCGGGCTCCGAGAAGGCCAACGCACCGCCACAGCACGAGACCTTCTTGTCGTAGTCCTCCACCGGCTCGGCACCCAGGGTCTCGACCATTTTGTCCAGATACTTGGGGTTCTCGAAGGACTCCCCCGCGATGCCGAACGGGCGGTTGGTCTGGCAGCCCACGTAGCCCGCGATCTTGATGCCCTCCAGGGGCTTCTTGACGTGCCTGCCGAGCTCCTCGTAGCCCAGGTCCTCGATGAGCACCTCGACCATGTGGCGCACCGGCGTCTCGTTCTTGAGTTTGAGGCCGGCCTCGGCCAGCGCCTGGTTGGTCTCGGCGAACAGCTCGGGATCGTCTTCGAGGCGCTCCACCGTCTCCTTGGTCGCCAGCCAGCAGGCTGCACAGGTGGCCACGATGTCCTGCCCCGGATTGTGCTGTTCCGACAGAGCGATGTTGCGGGCCGAGAGTGTCAGTCGGGGGAGCTCACCACCCCCGCAGTAGCCGATGGAGGCCGAGCAGCAGTTCCAGTCCGGGATGGTATTGAGCTCGATGTCGAGCACATCGCACATGGCCTCCACAGACTTGAGGTAGTTGGACGAGGAGGCGCCCTTCTGTGAGGAGCAGCCTGGATAGAATGAATACTGTCGTTTCGCCATGGATGCCTCCCTCCTCAGGCCTCGGTCGCCTGCTTCTCGATCTTGGCGGCCTCGATCTCTTCGGCCTTTTTGAGCATGGCGTGAAACCCTTTGAGATCCTTGACCTTGTGCCCGCCGACCATCTCCATGGGGCTCATGCGCTTGGTCTTGAGCATGCCGAGCCCGATCGGCGCCATCTTCAGCGCCGTCTTCACGCCTTCGGAGAAGCCGTTCATGAAGTAGAGCGACAGCCCGAGCTTGAGCTCGTTGACCCGGCCCTGCCGGACGAGATTGTCCCAGAAGAGCTGCGCGAACTTCATGGTGGGCTGCTCCTTGGGTGCCAACCCCAGCCGTTTGGCATAGTGGGCCAGCCCGTGCATGATGTGGGTGATGGGCAGCTCACGGGGGCAGCGCACGATGCAGTTGTAACACGAGGTGCACATCCACATGGAGCTGGAGGAAAGCACCTCCTCGCGCTTGCCCGCCCGGATCATCATGAAGATCTCCTGCGGCGGATGCTCCCAATAGGGACCCAGCGGACAGGAGCCGGAACAGACGCCGCACTGCATGCACATGCGCACCCATTCGCCTTCCTCGACTTTCTCCTCCACTTCTTTGAGAAAGTCGTTGCGGTACTTCTCCACCATGGCGGTGTTGAGATCCTGGCTCATCGGCTGCTCTCCCCTCAGAACTTCAGCGGACTGAGGCCGATCTGCTCGATGGTTTGGGCCATCTCGTCGATCAGCCCGGGGGCCCGTTGGATGTCGGTGATGGCGACCTCATGGGTGACGACCCGCTCGGTCTCAAGGCCCAGCTGCTGCAAGGTGTCGAAGATCTTGCTCATGCGGTAGTGCGCCATCTCCGAGCCCTTCACGAAGTGGCACTGATAGTCCTCGCCCTTGCGGCAACCCATGAGGACCACCCCGTCGTAGCCGCTGTTCAGGGCGTCGGTCACCCAGATGGTGTTCACCGAACCCAGGCAGCGGACCGGGATCACACGCGCAAATGCACTGTAGGCGATGCCATTGTGGGCGGCCATATCCAGGGCGGGGTAAGCATCGTTCTCGCACGCCAACACCAGAATGCGCGGTTTTTCCTCGCTCTCCTCGGGCACCTCCACGGCCTTGATCTGCTGGCCCACGGTGTCCACCGAGTAGTTCTCGAAAGAGATGACACGCACCGGACAAGCCCCCATGCAAGTGCCGCAACGCCGGCAGCGGGACTCGTTGAACACCGGGTAGCGCTGCTCGTCCTCGTTGATGGCACCGAAGGGGCATTCCACCGTACAGCGCTTGCACTGGGTGCAACCCTCCTTGCGGAACTCGGGGAAACTGAGATCGCCCGAGCGCGGGTGGGCGGCCCGCCCGCGGGCGGCGTTCTCGATCTCCTGGATCGCCTTCATGGCCGCGCCGGTGGCGTCGTCCATGGCCTGGGCGATGTCCATGGGCCGGCGCACGGGTCCGGTGGTGTAGATGCCCGTGCGGCGCGTCTCGTACGGGAAACAGATGAAGTGCGAGTCTGCGAAGCCGTGGACCAGCTGTGGCACGTCGGGCCCCTGTCGGTAGTCCAGATTCAGGATCGACTCCACCGGGATCTCGACCGTCGCCTCGGCCTCCTGACCGCCCTCGGCCTCGTCTCCCGCCTCTTCCACGTTGGGCTTGGTGAGCTTTTCGATGTCCACCCCCGAGTTGGGCACCATGCCGGTGGCCAGCACCACGAGATCCGCGTCGGTCACTGCCTCTTCGTCGAGGATCAAGTCGTGCAGGCGCACCTGCAGGCCGCCGTCGCCCGGCGTGACCTCCTTCACCACGGCCTTGGAGAAGATGACCTCCTTGTCCTGGGCGCTGCGATAGAAGTCCTCGCCCCCGGCGCCCGGGGTACGCAGATCCGTGTAGTAGATGACCGTGTCGATGTCCGGATTCTGGTCCTTGAAGTACATGGCCTGCTTGATGCTGGCGCTGCAGCAATATCCGGAGCAGTACGGCAGGTGGCCCTCCTCGTCGCTGCGCTGGCCCGCACACTGGACGAAGACCACCTTGGTGACCTCCTTGCCGTCGGAGGGGCGCTTGATCGGCGCGCCGTCGGCCTCACGGGCCATACGCTCCAGCTCCAGCTGGGTGACCACGTCCGGCGACTTGCCGTAACCGAACTCGGGCAACCGGTTGGCGTCGTAGGGCTTGAATCCGCTGGCCTGGACGATGGAGCCGAAGCTCTCCGTGACCACGCCGTCCGGGGTTTCGATGTCGGCGTAGAAGCGCCCCGGGGCGCCGCTGGTCTTCTTGAGCCTGGCGTTCAGATAGACGGTGATGTTGGGCTCGGCCTGCACCGCCGCGATCATGGCGTCGATCTCGGGCACCTCGGGGTCGCTGTAGGGAGCCCGCGTCGGAATCCTGCGCCACAATTCGGCCGCATGGCCCCCCAGGTGGTCCGCCTTCTCCACGATGGTGGCGGCATACCCCGCCCGAGCCGCTTCCAGGGCTGCCGTCATGCCGGAGACCCCCCCGCCGACCACCAGCACGTGCGTGTTGCGCGGCTGTTCGTTGGACGGATGCGGCACCTTCATGTGGCGCACCTCGGCGCAGCCCATGCGCACGTAGTCCTCGGCCATCTCCTGCGTGGTCTCCCGGGCCTCTTCGGTGTCCGGCCGGATCCAGATCACGCCCTCGCGCAGGTTCACCCGCGAACAGGCCACGTCCTCGAAGCGGAAGGCGTCGGTCTTGGCGCGCCGTGAGCAGGCGGCGACGACCACGTGGTCCACCCCCTCCTCGTCGATGTCCTTGCGGATGAGCGCCACCCCCTCGGCGGAACAGAGGTAGTCGTGCTGGCGCACGATGTCCGCCTTGCCCTCGCGGCTGGCGATATTCTCGAGGGCGCCGGTGTCCAGGCGCTCACCCAGCCCGCAACCCTTGCAGATGTAGGCTCCGATCTTCATGTCTGCCACGACTCAAACCTCCGCTCTCGCCACCCGGTTGACCACCTGAATCGCCCGCAGCGCTGCCGCCGTCGCGCTCTGTACGGAGCGGTTCACGTCCAACGCATCCGATGCGCAGCCAGCGGCGAAGATACCCCCGTTGGCCGGGTCGTTCTCGATGAACCCCTCGCGATTGACCACCACCGGCATGGGAAACTGGTCCACGGCCGGTTCCATCCCGATGGCCAGCACCACGAGATCGTGCTGATTGGCATAGCGGTGGTAGCCTTCCGTATCCACCCCGTGCAGGATGGGATTGCCCGTTTGCTTGTCCTTGTCGATGCGCGCCACCTTGGACTTGATGAACTTCACCTGCGGGTTCTCTCTGACCTTGCGGTAGAAGTCCTCGAACCGGTCGATGGCGCGGATGTCGATGTAGTAGATGCTCACGTCCGCTTCCTCGCCATAGGTGTCCAGGACGTAGGTGGTCTGCTTGAGCGAGGCCATGCAGCAGATGCGTGAGCAATGCAGCAGGTGGTTGCGGTCGCGCGATCCGGCACACTGGATGAAAGCCACGTTCTTGGCCGGTTTGCCGTCGGAGGGACGCACCAGCTTGCCGCCGGTTGGACCGAACGGGTCCATCATGCGTTCGAACTCCACGCTGCTGATGACGTTCTCGATCCGGTCGTAACCATAGGGCTGGATCTTGGCCGCGTCATACGGCCTCCAGCCGGTGGCCCAGACGATGGCACCGACCCTGAGCTCGATCTCTTCGGGCTGCATGTCCAGATCGATGGCGTCATACTTACAGGCCGCCTTGGCACGTTCGGCATCCTCGGTGCCGAGGATGCGGGGATCCAGCACATAACGCTCCGGGTAGGCCATGGCGTAAGGCAGATAGGCGCCTTTGCGCTTTTTCAGGTTGTAATTGAATTCGTCGTCGAACTCGGCCTCCACCGCCTTGGCGCACTCGCCGCAGGCCGTGCAGTTCTCGTTGACGTAGCGCGGGTGGAGCGTCACCTTGACTGTATAGTCGCCCTCTTGGCCCGAGACCTCGGTGACCTCTGCCATGGTGAACAGTCGCAGGTTGGGGTTGGCCTTGATACGCCGCTGGTTGATCTCCAGGCCGCAGGTGGGGAAGCAGAGCTTGGGGAAATACTTGTAGAGCTGCGTGACCCGACCGCCGATGTAGGGGCGTTTCTCCAGCAGGATCACATCCTTGCCGGCTTCGGCCGCCTCCAGGGCCGCCGTGACCCCGCTGATGCCGCCACCGACCACCAGGATGGTCTCGTTGGTTGCAATCACTTCCGTCATGGACTTCCTCCGTCGCGAATCGGAAAACCGTTCGAGGCGCGCCGTACCACAGGAGACCCGCGGCTACGGGATCGTGCAGGCTGGGCTCGAGGCGCACGGGCACACAGACCCGGCAGAATGGATTCAAAACCTTAACCGGATTCAAGGGGGACTTCCAGGGAACACCCCCTTCCGGAACCATCGAAATTTCGTATAAGCAAATAGATACGTTTTAGTAGTGATTCGCCGGCCCGATCCTGCAAACCCATGGCTGGCGCAGGGTTGAAGCCCGCGCGGCGAGGCCGGTAGGGTGACCGAATAAGGCAGTGATGAGGACCGACCA
>JALVEU010000023.1 GCA_027030565.1 Gammaproteobacteria bacterium
TGCCCACCAGAGAACGCAGCAGCCGTGGTCCCAGCAGACGGGCGCGCAGCGCCGCGATCTGCGCGGGGATGGGCGGCTCCTCGTGCGACTCCTCGGCGGGCACGTTCACGGTCCCGGCCAGTACACCCATGCGGTGGCGAACGCCCTCGATCCGCTGCTCCAGCCGGTCCACCTCTGCCAGACGGGCCCTCAGGTCGGCGACCCTCGCCTGTAGCGGCGCGTCGCTGCACAGGCTCACCTCCGTCTCGATGGCCTGACAAGCGGTGGCGATCTTGCCCGCTGCCTGTTCCAGCGCTTCGAGTTCGGTGCGCCATTGCATCAAGGGCGTCTGCGTGTCGAGCTGGGTGAGTTCGCCGATCTCTTGACGCAGGTCTGCTCCCAGCTCTCGGAGCTCCTCCGAGAGCTCGCGCAGGGTCTCGAGCATCCCACGCCTTTCCTGCATTGCGCTGCGCAGTGCCTGTGCCTCGGACTCCAGCCGGCCCATCGCCTGTTCGTCCGCCTCGAGCGCCGCGATGCGGGTGCGCAGGCTCTCCAAGTGGCGCTCGGTCGCCTCGATCTCCGCCCGATGCGTTTGGATCTCCCGCTCGAGCTCGGCGGCTACGGCCTCGAGCTCGCGGGTGCCGGCGATCTCACGAATGGTGTCACTCTGGCTATGGGGTGCCGAGATCTCCATCTGGGCGAGATACAGGGCATCGAGGTACTGCTGGTAGTCGAACCCGCAGATGCCGGCCACGGCGTCGCGTACCGTGTTCGGCCCGGTAGCGAAGGGCGTTTTCTCCTCGGCACGATACAACTCCGCGCCATGCACGCCACTTTGATCCAATGTGCGGCTGACGCGGTAGTGGACACCGTCGCCCGCTTCGAATCCCATCTCGATGCGGCAGCTCTCCTCGCCCCAGTGGATCAGCTTCGGCAGGTCCGCTTCCCCGTGGGAGAACGTGCGTCCGAACAGGGCGAAACACACCGCTTCCACCACGGCCGTCTTGCCCGACTCGTTGGGTCCGGTGATGGCGATGAGGCCTTTGCTCGGGAGTTTGTTGAGCTCCAGCCGAGCGTACTTGAGGACGTTGGTAGCGCGAAGATAGGTGATGATCATGAAATACTCCGTACCGTTCTGGCGGAGGCGGGTCGGCGCGGTGGTGATGCGTTGAACGGACCGTTCGGGCTGCCGCTCGGCCATCCCCCGGCCAATGTCGGTGGGACGACACCGAAAAAGGGGAGGTCGCCCACGTGCACCACCTCGATACCCCGGCAAGAGAGGGACGTCTGCCGGAGCCGGGACACGACCGGCAGTGCGACGAACTCCCCCAGGGGGTGTCCGCCAAAGCCGGGCACGCACCCCGCGCTGGGTGGTGTGCAGGTCACGTTGGGTTTCCGTCGCCGGTTTCAGCCGTGTGCGGGTTTGTGGGCCGTGAGTTTCTCCAGCACCAGATCGACCGCCTGCCGGTACAAAACCTCATCGAAGGCCTGATCCGACGCGCGGAGCCTGGCAAGTTCGGCCTCGGCGTATTCCCGGAACTCGTCGACGGCATTGCGCCGCATGAAGTGTTTCTTGCCGCGCAGCCAGGACAGGATGGCCATCGCGCGCCCTCCCCTCGGGTGATCCTCCTCTTTTCGGTGCGGGAATTCTATACCGATTGCGCCTCTTGTGTGCAGCACCGGCGTCTGGGCCCCGGCATCGAGGGTGCAGGAAGACCGTATACGGGGTTTTACGTACCGTTTGTCGCCTCCACGGGCCCGTTTGCGAGATTTGTCAATGTTTTGAACTTAAGGGTTTGCTAATGTTCAGATGTACAAAGTATGCAACGCTTGTGTTGTGAAATAGCAACAGAGGAGTAGGGAAAAATGATGGATGCATTGACGATTTCGGCCCTGGTGGTCTCGGCCGCCGTGATCTTCGTGGTGGCCAGACTGTGCGCCAAGTCCGGCTGCGGCCGTAAATGCTGACGGATCGGTACGAATGGTTATGAAAAAACAACCTGCCGGGCACCGCCCGGCAGGCCGATGATGATCAGCTCACCCAGCCCGGCGCCGGGAATGCCGCCGAGTGATGGGTGATCCACTCGCGGGCCGCCTCTTCCAGCGTGATGCTGCGCCCCCGGGCGGCTGTGCGCAGGCGATAGGCCTCGATATGGCACGCCTGCTCGAGCATGCGTCCCTCGAAGGCGGCCTGTGGATCGAGGAAGGCCATTTCCAGTTGTATTTCGGGGCCTTGACGTGTCCATGCAACGATCACGCCGCGCAGTGCGATCCGTTCGCCGTTGAGGAGCGTGGAAAGCTCGACGAGGGTCCCCGGGGCGATGGCCTGCTGCGCCGAGAATCGCACGCCGCCCAGGCCTGGGTCCTGGAGACGCGTCGGGCACCGTGTCAGAGCGTGTACCCGCAGGGGGAGCTCGGAGGGATGGTCGATCAGAGGAGGCGGCCGCCTTCCGGGGCGCAAGGGCAGCCTCACGCCCTGTTCAACATGGTTCTGCTGCCCCAGTCCCTTCATCCTGGCGCCCTCCTCTATTGCTACGTTGCGCCTGGCTTCTGCGGGCTTCTCCCTACGGATTAGCCCTTATGTCATTTATACTCTGGACAGCGTCGAAAATCCATGCCTGTGTAGCAAAAATTCAACCGCCTGTTGTTAAAAATTCACAATTTGTCCTGTTCCCGGGCCTGACAAGGCCCGCCGGACCAGCATCCCGGAAGGCTCTCGCTGCTCGATGAGTCGTTCCCACAGACCATCCGGCGCCATCACCTCCTCTACGGTGGCCGGCAGGAGGAGCCAGTCGCCGTTGAGCAGTTCCGCGTCCAGCTGAGCGGGGCCCCAGCCGGCATAACCCAGAAAGACGTGCAGCCGGGCCGGGTCGTAGCCGCGTTCCATCAGGCCCCGTAGTGTTTCCCGGTCTGCACCGTAACGCAGCCCCTCCAGCACGGGCACGGTGCGCGGGAGCGGCTCGTCGGTCTGGACCAGGAAGCTTGCCAGATACGGGGCCACCGGCCCTCCGAACCAGAGTGGGTAGCGCTGTGCAGATGGTCCCAGCTCGGTCAGCAGTTCCCCCACGGACCAGTCCGAACGGCGGTTGACGATCAGACCAGCGGAACCGTCCGGCCCATGTTCGACCAGGAGGATCACCGACCGAGCGAAGCGGGGATCGGGCATCTGGGGACGTGCCACCAGGAAGACCCCGGCCCGCGGCTCTCCAGCCACGCCGGCGACACCGTCCCCGGGCTTGCCGAGCCCGGCGTGTCCGCCCACCAAGGCGGCGAGCGCCGCCGCCAGTAGGGCGGGCGCCGCGAGCAGACGCACCCATGATCGCACGCCGGTCTCTGCCTGCGAATGGCGCACCGCCTGTGCGTTCACCGCCGGCGACTTGGCGAACTGCATTGCATTGTTTCCGGAGGTCTCTGTACAGTGCTCGGCAGAGCCTGTACCGGATGCTATGGAGATTGATGCCTTGTGTAAAGAGAGCGGTTCCGCGACCCGTGGGCGAGTCTGGATCGATCTACTGCGCCATGGCGAGCCCACCGGGGGAGAGCGGTACCGCGGGGACGGGGTGGACGATCCGCTCAGCCCACGCGGCTGGGAGCAGATGTGGGCGGCGGTGGGTGCGGCCGCCGGCTGGGTCCGGGTCGTGAGCTCGCCGTTGCAGCGCTGCCGCGCCTTCGCCGAGGCGCTGGGCGAGCGGCTGCAGATCCCGGTGAGCGTGGAGCCCGAGCTCAGGGAGGTGGGTTTTGGTGTCTGGGAGGGGCTCACCAAACCCGAGGTGGCGTCGCGTTGGCCGGGCGCCCTGGAGGCGTTCCACGCGGACCCGGTTACACACCGGCCCCGCGGGGCCGAACCACTGGAGGCCTTTTGTGGGCGTGTCTCCCGGGCGCTGGATCGCCTGTGGCAGGCGGCCGGGGCCGGCCCGGTACTGGTGGTGGCCCACGCCGGTGTCCTGCGAGCGGCGGCGGTTCAGGCGCTGCGCATGCCCCTGGGTTCCATGTACCGGCTGCGGATCGGCTACGCAGGCTGTGTTCGCCTGTCACGAGACCTGCGCGGCGTCTGCCTCGAGCACTGGAACCTGCCCCGTCTGATGGAGGACCCGTGAGCCGGAAGTCCTGCGGGTCCTGGGGGACGACAAAGCCGGCCGGAGCGTCGTCTTCCCGCCGGTGGCGAGTGTGGCTCCAGGTGTGGTTGGTGCTCCTGGTCATGGGCATCCGTCCAGCCGGCGCAGTCGTGCCGGTGGTGGTGAGCATCCTTCCCCAGAAGGCGTTCGTGGAGGCCATCGGAGGGACGCGGGTCGCGGTGTCCGTCATGGTAGGTCCCGGCTACAGCCCCGCCACTTACGCACCGCGTCCCGCCCAGCTGGCGGCCCTGAGCCGTGCCCGGATCTATTTCGCCATCGGGGTGCCCTTCGAGGAGGCCTGGATGGACCGCATACGCGCCGCCGCCCCGGGGCTGGAGATCGTCCAGACCCAGGCGGGGATCAAGTTGCGCCCCATGGATCTGCCGCCGGATCGGCACTCGGACAGAGCGCGCGGCCGGCCGGATCCACACGTGTGGCTCAGTCCCGTGCTGGTGAAGCACCAGGCGCGGCTCATCGCGCAGGGGCTGGAGCGGGCGGACGCGGAGGGGGCTGCGGCGTATCGAGCCGGCCTGCGCGAGTTCCTGCGGCGGCTGGACCGGCTGGATGCCGATCTGCGCCGGCGCCTCGCGGCCGTGCGTGGCCGGGCGTTTCTGGTCTTTCATCCTTCCTGGGGCTACTTCGCGGATGCCTACGGGTTGCGCCAGGTGCCCGTGGAGATCGAGGGCAAGCCCCCCCGCGCGCAGACCCTGGTGCGGCTCGTGGACTGGGCGCGTAAACACGATGTCCATGTACTGGTGGTGAGCCCGCGACTGCGTCGCAGTACAGTGGCCATGCTGGCCCGTGAGTTCCAGGCGCGTGTGGTGGTGGCCGATCCGGTTGCCGAGGACTGGGAGCATGAACTGCGCCGCTTCGCCGACCGGCTGGCCGAGGCCTTGGCGGATGTAGGACCGGAGTAGGGGCATGGAAGCGGTTCCAGCCATTGAGGTCCGGGGGGTATGGTTCGCATATGGGGGCGTCACCGTACTCGAGGACGTCCATCTGACTGTCCGGCAGGGGGAGTTCTGGGGACTGGTGGGCCCCAACGGCGGTGGCAAGTCCACCCTGCTCAAACTGATTCTGGGGCTGCTGCGGCCCGCGCGGGGGCGAATCCGGGTGCTTGGCATGCCGCCCGAACGCGCCAGGCTGCAAGTGGGTTACGTCCCGCAGTTCGCCGGGTTCCGGCGGGACTTCCCGATCCTGGTCCGTGCGGTCGTGGCCATGGGCCGATTGGGACGGGGCCCGTTGATCGGACCCTGGCGTGGTCGAGATCGCGCGGCGGTGGAGGCAGCCATGCGCGAGGCGGAAGTGGAGGGGCTTGCGGAGCGTCCCATCGGGAGTCTGTCCGGCGGACAGCTGCAACGCGTTCTGGTGGCGCGGGCCCTGGCCACCGAGCCGCGGATCCTGCTCCTGGACGAGCCGACGGCCAACATCGACCAGCGAGGGGAGCGGGACATCTTCGACGTGCTACGCAGGCTCGCCGAACGCATGACGATCCTCGTGGTCTCTCATGACATCGCCTTCATCTCGCAGTACGTCCAGCGAGTGGCATGCCTCAACCGCACCCTGCTCTGCCATGCCACCGACGCGCTCACGCCTGAGTCGCTCGAGCGGCTCTATGGGGCGCCAGTGCGGGCCATCGCACACCGGCACTGAGCAGGCAGTACGGAATGGCATTACCCATGGAGTTTTTCACTGCGGTCGCCGTACACCCTTTCTTGCAGTATGCACTCGCGGGGAGCCTGCTCGCCGCACTGGGCTGCGGAGTGATCGGTCCCTTCGTGGTGGTGCGCAGGATGAGTTATCTCGCCGGCGGCGTGGCGCACTCGGTGCTCGGGGGGATGGGGGTCGCCTATTTCCTCGGCCGGGATCCCCTCTGGGGTGCCTTGATCGCTGCCGTGGTGGCAGCCCTGATCATCGGTGGTGCCCGGCGCTACGTCCATCACGACCGAGACACGCTGATCAGTGCGGTATGGGCCGTGGGTATGGCCGTCGGCGTGCTGTTCATGGCCCGGGCCCCGGGCTATGGAACGGATCTGCTGGGCTATCTCTTTGGGGACATTCTCCTCATCGATCCGCACAAGCTGGTGTTCCTTGGGGTGCTGGACGCGCTGGCCGTGTGTGTCCTGCTGGCCGGGTATCGCGCGTTTCTGGCGGTGGCGTTCGATGAGGAGTTTGCCCGGGTTCGGGGGCTGCCCACCGGATGGCTGGAGATCGGCCTCCTGACCCTGGTGGCGTTGATGGTGGTGGTGTTGGTACAGGTGGTGGGCCTGATCCTGCTCATCGCACTGCTGACGCTGCCTGCGGCCATGGCCGGTCAACACGTACGCACCATCGGGGCCATGATTCCGGTGTCCATGGCGCTGGGGGCGTTGTTGTCGGTGGGCGGACTGGCCACCGCTTACGTGTACGACATGCCGGCCGGAGCGACCATCATTCTGTGGGTGGCTGTGGCCTATCTGGTATCCAGCGCCCTGAGCTGGCGTCGCCTTCAGGGGGCGTGAACGAAACGCCGGAAGTCTTCGGCAATGGCTTGAACCGCCACCTCGCGGAACCGGGCACCGTGTTCGACCCGAGCCAGCGCAGGGTTGGAACCGATGCGCCCGTCCGGAAACCGGCGGCGAAAGTCCCGTGCGTCGAAGATGGGGCCGGTCGGTGCCACGGGCGGGTCGAGCGGTGCCGTCTTCACCGCCTCGGGATGGGTGTGGAAGGAGAGGGCCACTTCCGATGCGGTGGCGTGGTGGCCTTCGGCCGCGCCATAGAGCTCCCGAGCGAGCGCCGCCACCTGCGGCAGACGCCACCAGTTGGCGAGACGGCAGCGGGGGGCGTTCTCCGGATCACCGGCGTAGACGGCGCTGAAAGCGGACTCCACCACCGGGATGTTGCCCCCGTGCCCATTGATGAAATAACAATGGGTGAAGCCGTGGCGCGACAACGACTCGATCACGTCGCGCACCACGGCGAGCAGCGTTTCCGGACGCAGGCTGAGTGTGCCGGGAAAGGCCATGTGGTGCTGTGCCATACCGATGTGCAGGGTGGGTGTCACGAGCACCCCGAGCCGTTCACCGACACCCCGGGCGAGCGTCTGCGCGCAGATCGCGTCGGTGCCGATGAGGCCCGTGGGCCCGTGCTGCTCCGTAGAGCCGATGGGGATCAGGACGCTGGTGTCGCGTTGGAGGTAGGCCTCGATCTCGGGCCAGGTGCTCAATTCGAGCAGCATGGAGGCCTCCATGGATGGGCGGGGGGCGTGGGGTATAGTTTACCTTGCGTTGGCCACGGGCCTTGCGGACGACGGATCATGAAGGCGAGTGAGCACCGTGTCGTGGTGCTGGGGGCGAGCCCCAAGCCCACGCGGTATTCCAACCAGGCGGTGCGCCTGCTCAAGGCACTGGGTTATCCGGTGGTGCCGGTCAATCCGGCGTTCGACATCATCGAGGGGCTGCCGGCCGTGGCACGGCTCGACGCGGTGAAGGGGGCCGTGCACACCCTCACCCTCTATGTGAGCGCTGCGAGGCTTCCGGCAATGGCCGCGGAGATCATCCGTTTGCGGCCGGGTCGTGTGATCTTCAATCCTGGCACCGAGTCTCCCCTCCTGCAGCGGCAGCTCGATGACGCCGGTATCGACTGGATCGAGGCCTGCACGCTGGTCATGCTCCGGACGGGGGTGTTCCTGGAGGACCAGGCCCCCGGACATGGCCCCGGTGGCCCCTAGTCCACCGCCACCGGGAGGAAGAAGAACACGAAGCGGCTGTGGTCCACGTCGACCTTGAGCCGGGCTCCGCGATGCAGGGCATAGTCCACGTAGCCGGGGACACCGGCGTCCTGATGGCACTCGCTCACGTGTTGCGGCGCCTCGAAGTCGCGGTCCCGATCGTACCAGGACAGCAGCATCCAGTCCTCACCCCAGCGCCGGCGTGCCTCGGACTCGGCCAGGCGCAGGGCCTCGCGATAGTCGGCCGGCGGCGGCCGTGGACGCAGTTCGACCACCTCGAGGTCCGTCTCGGGGGGCCTTGCGGGCAGGGGACAGGTCTCTTCGGGCGGCTCGCTCACGCCTTTTCCACGAAACGGCGGATCTTCGCTTCGGCCTGGGCCCCGAGCAGGACGGCCTCGATGCGTGCCCGACGCAGCCGAACCAGGGTGGGTGTATCCACCACACGCAGGGCGCGCGCGACCTCGGGGCGTTGCTGCACGTCCACCATCAGGATGGGGTGTCCGGATGCGCGCAGGCGCTCGATGAGCGGTGTGAGGGCCCGACAATGCGCGCAGTGTGGACTGTGGAAATAGATCACCAAGGTCTCGTGTTGAAGGGCCTCCGGCAGCACCCGGTCGAGGTCGGGGACCGGGTGCCTGCGCATCCACCACGTCTGCAGGCGCGTGACGAGCGCCGAAAGGAGCAGGGCGGCGGCAAACGCCGCTGCCATCCAGCCGAACGCCGCTGCCGGGGCGTTCACCACGGCATGGGGACACCGTCGTAGCGGAAGAACTGCCCGGACCAGGCCGGTGTGAAGCGCTCCACCAAGCGCCGCATGCCAGCCACACTCTCCTCGGGCGTGATGGGCGCCTGATCGCCCCCCATGCGCGTGCGTACCCAGCCCGGATGCAGGATCAGCACGCCGGTCGATCTGGCCGCCAGCTCATGGGCAAGGCCGCGCATCGCGGCGTTGAGGGCGGCCTTGCTGGAACGATAGGCGTAATCGCGGGGTTGGGTGATGTCGGTGATGGAGCCCATGTGGCTGGAGATGGCGACCACGAGCCGCCGCTCCGAGGCCGCCACCTGTTCCACCAGCGCCTCGGTGACACGCACCGGGCCCAGAGTATTGACCCGGAAGGTCTCTTCCCACGCCCCGTAGTCGATGGCACCCAGCGCATCGCGACCCCAGCGCTCGAAATAGACGCCGGCATTGTTCACCAGCACGTCGATGGGCGTCCCGGCCAAGGCGGCGGCCACCGCCGCGATGTGCTCGGGGCGGGTGACGTCCAGTCGATGGACGTGTACGGACGGATGTGCCGAGGCCAGCTCCCGCAGCGCCGCGGCCCTCTCGGGATACCGGCAGGTGGCGTGCACCGTCCATCCCGCTGCGGCGTACTGGCGAACCCACTCCAAGCCGAGTCCGCGGTTGCTGCCGGTGATCAGTGCACTGGGCATACTGCAGCGTACCCCGTTTCAGCCCATGGTGCGAGCCAGCAGCGGACGCAGTTCAGCCAGGGGGCGCGCATTGAGCACGTCGGCGGCCTCCAGCCAGCCGCGCCGTGCCTGGGCGATGCCGTGCACGCGCAGGTCCAGGTCCGCGGGACTGTGGGCATCGGTGTCGATGGCGACCAGCACCCCTGCCTCGCGGGCCTTCATGCAGGCCAGATCGTCCAGATCCAGCCGCAGCGGCTGGCTGTTCAGTTCCAGGTAACAGCCCCGCTGCGCCGCATGGGCGATGACCCGGTCCAGGTCGACGTCGTACGGGGGGCGCTGCTGGATGAGGCGTCCGGTGGGATGCGCGAGCAGGGTGAAGTATCGGTGGTCCATGGCGCGCAGGATGCGGTCGGTCTGCTTGGCACGGGGCAAGTCGAACTTCCCGTGCACCGCGCCCACCACGAGGTCCAGCTCCGCGAGCACGTCGTCGGGGAGATCCAGGGAACCGTCTTCCAGGATGTCGCATTCGATCCCCTTGAGCAGGGTGAAACCATCGAGCCGCTCGTTGAGTCGGTCGATGGCCTCGATCTGGCGACGCAGTGCCTCCGGCCCCAGCCCACCGACCATGGTCAGGCGCTGGGAGTGATCGGTGATGGCGAGATACTCCAGGCCCCGGGCCTGGGCCGCACGGGCCATCTCCTCGAGGCTCGCTCGTCCATCCGTGGCGTTGGTGTGGCAGTGGAGCTCGCCGCGGATGTCGGAAGGCTCCACCAGCTTCGGGAGCCGGCCCTGGGCTGCGGCATCGATCTCGCCGCGGGCCTCGCGCAGCTCCGGCGGGATCCAGGGCAGACCCACGGAGGCGTAGACCGATTCTTCCGTGCGTCCGGCCACGCGGCGCTCGTCACGGAACACGCCGTACTCGTTGATCTTGAGCCCCTGGTCCTGGGCCAGCCGGCGCAGTTGGATGGAGTGGGCCTTGGACCCGGTGAAGTACTGCAGGGCCGAGCCGAAACTCTCTTCCCGGACCCGGCGCAGGTCCACTTGCAGTCCACAGCGCAGCACCACGGTGGCTCGCGTGGGGCCCTGCGAGACCACTTCGGCCACTTCTTCGTAGCGGGTGAAACGCCGCATGACGTCCGAGTGGTCCGGGGCCACTGTAAGGATGTCGAGATCGCCCACCGTATCCCGCCCACGCCGGTAGGAGCCGGCGATCACCACCTCGCGCACCCCGCGGCCGCCGCGTAGCCACGCGGCCAGCGGCTCCCCGTACTCGGCCGCCACGGCGCGCAGGAAACGGCGCTTTTTCTTGCGGTGCTCTTCGATGGCCGTGAGGACCTTCTGTTCGGTCTTGGGCCCGAAACCGGGCAGGTCCCGCAGGCGACCGTCGCGAGCGGCGGCCTCGAGGCCGTCCAGATCGGTGATCCCCAGTTCGTGCCAGAGGGTGCGGATCCGCACAGGTCCCAGGCCCGGAATGCGCAGCAGTTCCTCCAGGCTCGGCGGGATCTCGCGGCGCAGCTTCTCCATCGCTTGGGTGGTGCCGGTGCGCACGAGCTCGGCGATCTTGGTGGCGAGGGCCTCGCCGATGTCGGGGTAGCGAGTGAGGTCCTCACCCTCGGCCAGCAGTTCGGCCGCGCTGCGCGGCAGCGCCCGGACCGCGCGGGCCCCGTTGCGGTAGGCACGCACACGGAAGGGGTTGTCTCCCCTGATCTCGAGCAGATCGGCGATTTCCTCGAAGTGTGCCGCGATGTCCTCGTTGTGTATGGGCATCAGCCGGTGGTGGGTTTGAAGACCATGAAATACAGGTTGGCCAGCGGCAGTGCCACGGCGACCGCTCCGAAGACATACCAGATGCGCGCGAGTCCCCAGTAACGTTCCGGGATGGCTCCGCCCAGCTGGAACCGGCGTGCCATCTGCGCCTGCATCACCTGGACCGGGATCAGTACGAGGCCCCACAGGAGCACCGAGGCCAGGAACAGGTACCAGCCCATGCGGATCCAGTACACCTCGGTGACCCCTCCCTGACTCTGGCCCATGGTCCAGCCGGTGGCCACCAGCAGCCCGGCACCCACGGAGGTGAACGCGAAGTCGGTGACCGTCACCATACGCTGGGCGTAGGCGATGATCCCGGCCGCGCGCGAGCGGTCGGCCATCAGCTTCCACAACGCCGTGACCATGATGTTGCCCACGAAGAGCATGGCGCCCAGGATGTGAAGGGACTTGAGCAGTAGGTAGTGGTCCGCCATCGTTTCAAGGGCCGTTGGAACTCGAGTTCCCATTGTCGCCCAATTCACCGGAGGCGCGAAGCGCCCGGATCAAGCGGCCCGCCGTCTCCCGCAGCGAGTGCTCCAGGGCTGGACGGCCGGGCAGGCCGCTGCGGCGGGCCACTTCCGTCCAGTCCAGCCGCTGGTGGACCTTGGCGACCCAGATGCCCAATGGCTGGGGTTCCAGTGCCACCCCGCGCCCCAGACCCAGGAGGCCGAGCCGCCACAGGGTGGCCAGGTTCACCTCGTAGCCCCGGCGCCCGAAGGCAAAAGACGCCGCATCCGCCAGGTCCGCCGCGTCGAGCCGCACCGGAGGTCGTTCCGCAGGATCGCGGCAGAGGAGCAAGGCCACCAGCTCGGGCTCCAGATCGCGTAGCGGATCGCCGAGCTGGTGGGGGAAGAGGTCCAGGAACCGAGTGCGGGCCTCCTCTGCCAGCCGCCGTCCCGCTTCGGTGTACGGCTTGAGCAGTACCGCCGAATGCTCGCCGCTGGCCGCATCCCGGTGGATTCCCATGCGCACCGGGCGCAGGCCCAGCCGGGTCCAGAAGCGCAACAGCTCGGCGGTGGCCCCGAAAGCGGTGCCGAGGTAGTCGCAGGGTCCTTTGCGCACCTGCCCCTCGATGTGCCGCACCAGGGCGGAACCGATTCCGCGTCCCTGGAGATCGGGGTGTACGGCGATACGCAGGATCCGTTCGCATTGCAAAGTGGGGGCCCAGGGGATTCCCGCATGGGCGGCCAGGGTCTCGGGCAGGAGGTGCCCGTGTGGTCGTCGGTCCCGGGTGTAGATCTCGTGCGCCGTGTCGGCGTCGAAACCGCCTTCTCGGGCCGTCAAGGCACAGGCGGCCACGTGTCCCGTGTGCAGCGCGGCCCAGACGCGGATGTTGATGCCGTCGAGCAGATGCCGCAAGTCCGTGGGCCGCGTCCGATAATGGGCGTGGACCAGCAGTCCAAACAGCTCGCGTAGCCGGGGTTCGTCCTCGGCCAGCCGATCGCGGTCCAGCTGCTCGAACCGCAGTGCATCGGGTGCTGCACCGGCCAAGGCCATGGTCGGCGCCGGTGCAGCGTCCAACAACAGGGCCTGGAAGACGAAGTCTTCCAACGGGTCGCCGGGTGCCCAGCGGATGGGGTGTTCCAGGCGCACCTCGCGCCAGCCCCGCGTGCGCACGTCCAGGACGCGTCGGAAGCGCAGGGTGAAGCCGCGCCCGCTGCCCTCGTAGCCGTGCTCCGTGGTGGCGAAGACGATCCTCGGGTGGCGCTGCAGGAGTCGCGTCAACAAGGGGGTGGGGATGGCGGCGGCCTCGTCCACCAGCACCAGGCGCGGGCGCTCTCTGGATCGCTCCAGGAGGTCTGGCGGCACGAAGCGGAAGCGATGGGCACCGAAGTGCAGCGCAGTGCGGTGATGTCCCGGCTGGCCCAGCAGTCGGCTCCCGAGATGGAAGGCGGGTTCCACGGCACCAACCTGGGGGGCGGTGATGACGATCTCCCCATAGTCTGCCTTGAGTAGTTCCGCAGCGGCGATCCCCAGGGCCCCGGTCTTGCCCCGGCCGCGGTGGGCGGTGATCACCACCGGGCGCCGCCGGTGGCCCAGCGCCACCTTGCGTATCGCTTGCACGGCCCGTGCCTGGTCGGGGGTGCGGCAGGGCCCGCCCCCTCCTCGGGGTGCCGTCGGGGCCACGGCGAGTTCCGCGACCGCCTCGCTCAGGACGGCTTGGAGATCGCTGTCAGGTGTGACGACGCGAATCCCGTCGTGGGTTCGTACCAGGCGGGCGAAGCGGCGCAGGAAGCGCCCGGTGACGGCATCCGCTCCATAGGGATGGACGGCGATCCGCGCGTGGTCGGGGTCGGCGTAGTCCGGCCACTCGGCGAGCGGGGGACAGAGCAGCAGGAACAACCCGCCGCCCGCCAAGGTCCCGGTCGCGGCCCCCAGGGCGTCAGCGTCCAGACCCGCCCAGGCATCGAAGACCAGTGCCTGGGTCTCCTGCCCGAGCCATCCCCGGGCGGCAGCTGCGCGAACGAGCGTACCTGCCGGAAGCTGCTGGTCGGTGATCCACAGGGTGCGCGCGGCGTCCTCCTGCAGGAGGGATCTTGCGAGGGCGAGGCCCCAGGGGCGTGGGCCGGCCAGGGCGAACGCCGGCCGCCGTGCGGAACGCGCGGCTTCGACACGGAGTCTCTGGAGGCATGTGTAGAGGCGAGGGTTCGGTGGCATGTGCGGACTGCGATCGCTCGTCGGGCGCTTCGGCTGGTCCTGGCTCCGGTGTTCGGTGGAGTGAGAAACCCTTCTCGCCGGAGACAGGGCGGGCACGATATCCTATCTCGGCTTCCTTCCTGCCGAGCTTCTCTATGGCTTCTGACGCTCCGGCGCGGGTCACGTTCGTTGCGCTGCGCCACCGCCACCACGCGGCCCGTTCCGGGTACGGGTTGCTCCCGGAGTACATCGAGGGGACGGTGATCGACGCCCGCGGCACTCGAGGAATGCTGCACCGGGCCGCACGTAAGATGCTGAGACCGGTCGCCCAGCGTTCGGGGAACCGCTGGTTCCACGCCGCACAGGCGTGGGCCGAGGTGCGCGCCGCGCGCCGCTGGCTCCGGGTCTCGGGGGAGGTGTTCCACGTCCTGTACGGAGAGAACTCCTACCGGTATCTGGGGCACGTGAAGCGGGTGCACACCCGCAACCGCCTGCTCGCCAGCTACCATACGCCCGAAACCCGGTTCCGTGAGGTGGTCTCGGATCCCAGGCATTTGCAGCGCCTGGACGGCGTCATCGTGTTCACGCAGTCGGAGGCAGATTTCTTTGCGGGCCATCTGCCGCGAGACCGGATCTTCGTGGTGCCGCACGGGGTGGACGTGGAGCACTTCCGCCCCGCCCCGCGGAACCGAAGCGCAGATGCACCCCTGCGCTGCCTGTTCGTGGGCCAGCATCTGCGGGACTTCGAGGTGCTGGTCGGGGCCATGCGGTTGGCACGTGATGCATTGGGGGCTGGGGTGACGTTCGACCTCGTCCTGCCCCGCCACGCCTGGTCCAGGCTGGATCCCGTGGGTGAGGGGGTACGCCTCCAGTCCGGCGTTTCCGACGAGGCACTGCTCAGGCTCTATCAGCGCTCAGACCTGTTCCTGTTTCCGCTGCTGGATGCCACGGGCAACTGCGCGTTGAAGGAGGCCATGGCCTGCGGCCTGCCCGTCGTCGTGACGGACTTGCCGGCCACCCGGGAATACGTGGATGCAGCTGCCGGGGTGTTCGTACCGCGTTCGGATGTGGAGGCGTTTGCGCAGGCGATCATCGGACTGGCCCGGGACCGTGAACGCTTGGGCCGCATGCGCCTCGACGCCAGACGCTGTGCCGAACGGTTTTCTATGGAGCGGGTCGCAGCACAGACCCGGGCTGTCTACGAGCGCGTTTTGGCATTGCCTCCGTGGCGACCGTGACATCGGCCCTCGAACCCGACCATGCGCATTCTGAGTGTATCTCCAGTCCCGACGCACCCCACCACGGCTGGTAATCGTGCACGCGTGCGTGCGGTGGCCGAGATGCTGGAACAGCTCGGCCATGAAGTGCATCTGCTCTGGTGTGGGACACAGGGAGAGGCGCTGCCCGTGATGCATGAGGTATGGGGTGAGCGGCTCGTCTGCGGTCCGTCGTTGAAGCGAGGGAGCCGATGGGGTCGAATGCGTCGCCGCTGGCTGGGGCGGTTGCGGACGGACTGGGCGTACACGTACGGCATCGACGAGTGGTGCCCCCGTGGCCTGGAGGATCAGGTGCGCTCCCTCGCACGCCGACTGGGAGTCGGGGCCGTGCTGGTCAACTACGTGTTTCTTTCGCGGGCACTGGTCGGCCTGCCCTCCGACATGTTCAAGCTCATCGATACGCACAATGTGTTCGCCCTGCGCCACCGCGCGTTCCTCCGTCATGGTGAGCGGCCCAGCTGGTATTCCACCACGCGTAGGGGGGAGCGGCACGGCTTGGACCGTGCTGACGTGATACTGGCGATCGAGAGCGAAGGTGCGGACCATTTCCGGGGCCTGACGCGCACACCGGTGGTGACCGTGGGGCATCGGATTTCACCAGTGTGCCCTCCGGGACCAGAGGCGCGAACGGGGGACTTGCTCTTCGTTGGTTCGGACAATCCGCAGAATCGACATGGCCTGCAGTTTTTCCTCGACGAGGTCTGGTCACGGATCCGTGGGGCCGTGCCTGGAGTGCGGTTCAGAATCGTCGGGGCCATCGCTTCTGCCGTGGACGCCCGGGAAGGGGTCGTGTCCGTGGGCCGGGTGCCCGACTTGGGAGAGGTGTACCGCCAGGCGGCGGTGGTGGTCAATCCGGTACGCTTCAACACGGGCTTGAGCATCAAGAACCTGGAGGCGCTGGGATACGCCAGGCCTCTGGTGACCGCCGCGGTGGGTGCGCGCGGGCTGGAACGGGCGGCGGGGCGGGCCTTCCGGGTGGCCGAGGATGCACGCTCGTTCGCAGACGAGGTGGTGGCCCTGCTACAGGATCCGGACCGCAGGAGTGGACTCGCTGCTGAAGCGCACGCGTTCGCATGCTCCTGGAACGCCGAGGTGCTTCAGCAGTTGCATGCGGCGCTGGCCATGGCGTTGCCCGCATAGCAGGATGCGAGCACCGTGAATGCTTGCACCGACACCGCTCGATCCCTAGGGTGCCGGGCGGGGCGCGGTGAACGAGACATGGCATCCAGACGGGACATGAACGAGTTGTACGGATCCGAGCGGCGCATCGGCATCGTCAGCCTGGGCTGTGCCAAGGCCCTGGTGGATTCCGAGCGGATCTTGTCGTGGTTGCGTGCCGAGGGCTACACGATCGTCGGGCGTTACGACGAGGCCGATTTGGTGATCGTGAACACCTGTGGCTTCATCGACGCAGCTCGGGCCGAGTCGCTGGAGGCCATCGGGGAGGCATTGGAAGTCAACGGCCGGGTGATCGTGACGGGCTGTCTGGGTGCCGAGCGGGAACTGATCCTGGAGCATTATCCACAGGTGCTGACGGTGACCGGTGCCCATGCCTACGCGCAGGTGGTGGAGGCCGTAAGGACACACCTGCCGCGCGGGCACGATCCGCACATCGACCTGCTGCCCGAAGCCGCGGTGCGTCTCACGCCGCCCCACTATGCCTACCTGAAGATCGCCGAGGGCTGCAATCAGCGTTGTAGTTTCTGCATCATTCCGCGTCTGCGCGGGCCGTTGAGCAGCCGGCCGGTAGGGGAGGTGATGGCCGAGGCCGAGCGCCTGGTGGCCGAGGGGGTGCAGGAGCTCCTGGTGATCTCCCAGGACACCGCCGCCTACGGCGTGGATCTGCGGTATCGCACCGGTTTCTGGTCCGGGAGGCCCCTCAAGGCCCGGATCACCGATCTCGCCCGTGCGCTCGGCAGCCTCGGGGTGTGGGTCCGGCTGCACTACGTCTACCCGTATCCCCACGTGGACGCACTGGTGGAGCTCATGGCCGAGGGCAGGCTGCTGCCCTATCTCGATGTTCCCTTTCAGCATGCGAGCCCACGCATCCTGCGGGCCATGCGCAGGCCGGCGTCGGTGGAAGACATGCTCGGGCGCATCCGGACCTGGCGGGAAGTCTGTCCCGAGCTGGCGCTGCGCAGCACCTTCATCGTGGGCTTCCCCGGGGAGACCGAGGCGGACTTTGCCCAGTTGCTCGACTTCGTCGAGGCGGCCGGGATCGATCGTGTGGGGGCCTTCAAGTACTCGCCGGTGGCGGGCGCAGCGGCCAATGCGCTCCCCGATCCAGTGCCGGAAGAGGTGAAGGAGGACCGTTACGAGCGCCTCATGCAGGTGGCCGCGCGCGTCAGCGCCGCGCGGCTCCAGCGCCACATCGGCGCCCAGGTGGACGTCCTGATCGACGGCATGGAGGACGGCGTGCCGTATGGACGCACCCCCTGGGATGCCCCGGATGTGGACGGGCGGGTCCTGTTGTCGGGAGCCGAGGGACTCGGACCCGGTACGCGGGTCCGAGCACGCATCATCGCCGCCGATACCTACGACCTGAGGGGGGAGGTCCTGGGTTGAGCGGCAAGGAGGGAGCCCCCTGTTTTCGTCCGCGTCCAGGCCTCAGCGCTTGGGCTTTTTCTTACGGGTTTTGTGCGGCCGGGTGTTGCCGTAGCTGCCTGCACGGATCTTGCCGCGCCGGGTACGCATGTCGCCTGCGCCCATGAGGTCCTCCCGTAGAGTCCGTAATGGAGCCGGACCGATGATCGGAAACGACCAACGGTGAATCGAAGTGGCGCAAAAGCATAGTGCCATGGCCGAAGAGGGCGCAAGCGGTGGCACGGCACCGGTCCGTTCGGCCGGGGTGGTGGTGATTCGCTGGACGAGCGACGGCTGCCGGTACCTGTTGCTGCGTGCCTATCGCTATTGGGATTTTCCCAAGGGTGAGCTGGAGCCAGGGGAAGATCCCCTGGAAGCGGCCCGGCGGGAGGTGCAGGAGGAGACGGGGATCGACGATCTCGATTTTCGATGGGGTGCAGTCCATCAGGACACGCCACCCTATGGAAGGGGCAAGATCGCCCGCTACTATCTGGCCGTCACCGGCCGGGAGCAGGTGACCCTGGGCGTGAACCCGGAACTGGGCCGGCCCGAGCATCACGAGTACCGCTGGCTGGACTATGCGAGCGCACGTCGGCTGCTGGTGCCGCGTGTGCAGCACATCCTGGACTGGGCCCACCATGAAAGCGGCTGTGACCGGGCCGCCGGAACGGCCGTTCGCAGCGACACGGAGGTGCGCTGAGATGCGGCTCGCCATCGTCTGCGACGGCTACTGGGATCAGCTCCAGGGTGGCGCGGAGTATCAGCTCTGGGTGATCGGCGAAGCCCTGGCCGCGCGTGGCGTCGAGGTGCACTACGTGTTCCGTGACCGCGGCACGCCCTTGGCCCCCACGCCCATGCAGCTGCATTCCCTGCGGATCTCCCCGCTGGTGGCTCGGCTCTTCTATCCCTATCAACCTTTGCTGGCGGGCGCGCTGCAGCGCGCGCTGGATGCCATCGGTCCGGATCTGATCCTCAACCGTGTGGGCAACGCGCTCACGGGTCTCTGTGCGCGATACGGCCTTCGGCGCCGGGTGCCGGTGGTCTGGCACGTGGCCCATCTCGCTGACCTGCTCCCATTCGAGCCGCCGCGCAACCGGACCTTGCCCATGGCCTGGTGGAACCGGCGGCTGCTGGAGTATGGCATCCGGCATGCAACGGCGGTGGTGGCCCAGGCCCGGTACCAGGCCGATGAGCTGGAGCGCCGATGGAGCCGCACGGCGGATCTGGTCTTTCCGAACGTACATCCGGTGCCTCCTGCCCCGCAGAAGGCGGCCTCACCGGTGCGGGTGCTCTGGGTGGCCAATGTCAAGCCCATGAAGCAGCCGTTCGCATTCCTGGATCTGGCCGAGGCCTTCTCGGACCGCGAGGAGGTGGTCTTCACCCTGATCGGCCGCCCCGAGAATCCGCGCTATCAGGAGCGGTTCGAGGCGCGGCTGCGGACCCTGCCCCGGGTGCGCTATCTGGGCGAGCAGCCCATCGAACGGGTCAACGAGGAAATGGCCAGGGCGCACGTGTTCGTCAATACGAGTCGGCTGGAAGGTTTCCCCAACAGCTTCATCCAGGCCTGGCTGCGCGAGGTGCCGGTGGTCTCCCTCTCCGTAGATCCGGATGACGTGCTGGTGCGCCAGCGCATCGGGATGCATTCACGCACCCCTGGGCGTCTGGTCGAAGATACGGCGCGCCTGGTCGAAGACGCCGCACTGCGCGAGGAGATGGGGCGGCGGGCCCGGGCGTATGCCATCGAGGCCCACGGGCTGGAGCGGCACATCGGCGCCCTCCAACGCCTGTTCGAGGATCTGGTGCGATGAACCTGCTCTATCTGTCCGACACCCACTTCATCACGCCCTCGGCCGAAGCCGTCTTCATCATGAAGATGGCCGACGCCTACACGCGAAATGGCCATCGGGTGCAGGTCTATGCCCATGTGCGCGATGCGGCCGCCACCGACATTCACCGTTACTATGGGACTTCCGGGGCGTTCGGGATCCGTTCCTATGGCTACTCCCGCGTGCCCGGGGTGAAACGGACGCTGCGGGTGCTGCACGCACGTCGGGCGGCCACGAGGGTCCGTCCCGACTTGGCCTACGGCCGCTGCCTGTACGCACTGCTGGCCGTAGCGCGCACCCGCGTGCCGCTGGTCTACGAGGCACATACGCCACCGGCGAGCCGGGCCAAGGCACGGCTTTGCCGGCGGCTGTTCGCGCAGCCCGGGTTTCGGCGGCTGGTGGTGATCACCGAGGCGTTGCGAGATCATTATTTGGACGCCTTCCGGGATGGGCTGCGGGCGGACCAGGTGGTGGTCGCCCACGACGGGGCCGATCCGGTGGATGAGCTCCCACCCCCACCTGGTGGGAAGCGCTTGCAGTTCGGCTACATCGGGAGCCTGCTGCCCGGCAAGGGCTGGGAGACGGTGCTGGATCTGGCGCGGGCATTGCCGGAGCACGATTTCCACCTGGTCGGGGGCACTCCGGAGGAGGTGGCGGCCTTGCGGGCACGCGGGGTTTCACCCAACGTCCATCTGCACGGCCACGTGCCGCACAGTCGCGTGGCGGAGAAGCTGGCCGGTTTCGACGTCGCGCTGTTGCCGCCCTTGGAGCGGGTGGTGGTCTCTGGGGGTGAGGACATCGGCCGCTGGATGTCCCCCATGAAGCTCTTCGAGTATATGGCTGCGGGCCGGCCGGTGGTCGCATCGGGCCTGCCGGTGATCCGTGAGGTGGTGCACCATGGCCGCAACGGATGGATCGCCGCGCCGGGAGATGTGGAGGACTGGGCGAGGGCGCTGCGCACCCTGGCGGCGGAGCCGGGCCTGCGGGCACGCCTGGCCGAGCAGGCGCGCAGGGACTTCCTCGCCCATTACACCTGGCAACAGCGGGCCCGGCGCGTATTGGAGGGCCTGGATTCGCAGGGCGGGTCCACCTGATGGGCTGGTGTCACTCCCGGTCGAGTTCCCCGATGGCGCGGACGATGGCCTCGTGTATCCGCTCCTGCCGCCGGGGATCCGCGATGGGGCGGCCATCGGTGTCCGACACGTAGAACAGGTCCTCGACCCGCTCACCCAGGGTGGCGATGCGCGCGCTGTGCACCATGACCCCCGTTTCGGCAAAGGCGCGCCCCACCTTGGACAGCAGACCTGGATAGTCTAGGCAGCTCAGCTCGATCCGCGTATGCCCGCTGCGCGGATCCTGTTCGAAGTGCACGCTGGGCGCACTGCGGAAATGGCGCAGTCGCCGGGGTGTCCGCCGGGCCACCTCCTTGGGCGGACTCTCCAGCCGGGAGAGGGCCTCGGTGAGGGCCAGCGTGATATGGGCCATGCGGTCCGGATCCCCGCAGCGTTCGTCGTCCTGGTCCAGCACCGCATACGTGTCCAGGGTGTATCCGTCGGCCGTGGTGATGATCCGGGCGTCCACGATGTTCAACCCCTCGTTGCTGAGCACCGTGGTGACGCGGGAGAACAGATGCGGATGGTCACGGGTGTAGATGAAGATGTCCGTGCAACCGCGCGTCGGCGAGCGTCGTGCCAGCACCACCGGGGTGTCCTGCTCGTGGCCCAGGAGGGCCGCGGTGTGCCAGGCGATCTCCTCGGCGGAGTGCCGCAGGAAATACTCCCGTCCGAATCGTTGCCACAGCTGCTCCACCGCCTGAACGTCGATCCCTTCGGAGGCGAGCCGTTCCAGCGCCCCGGCGCGGGCCTCCTCGATCACCTCTCGTTCCAGCAGCGGATTGTCCAGACCGCGGCGCAGGACGCGCAGGGTATTGTGATAGAGGGTGCTCAGCAGGGAGGCGCGCCATGGATTCCACAGCTCCGGGTTGGTCCCCTGGATGTCGGCCACGGTCAGGAGATAGAGGTAGTTGAGGCGGTTGATGTTGCCCACCTGTTCGGCGAACCGGTTGACGACCTCAGGGTCGTTGATGTCCTTGCGTTGCGCGGTCATGGACATGAGCAGGTGATGGCGCACCAGCCAGGCCACCTTACGCGAGTCGAAGGCGCTCAGGCCGTGGTCGAGGCAGAAACGTTCGGCCTCTCGGGCGCCGATCTCGGAGTGATCACCGCCCCGCCCCTTGCCGATATCGTGGAACAGCGCTGCCAAGTAGAGGATCTCCGGCTTGGGCAGCCGTTCGAAAATGGCATGGCACAGGGGGTTCTCCTGGGCGTGTGCGGGCAGGGCGAACCGGCGGACGTTGCGCAGGACCATGAGGATGTGTTCGTCCACCGTGTAGACGTGGAACAGGTCGTACTGCATGCGACCGACGATGTGCGCGAAGGCGGGCAGGTAGGCCGCCAGGATTCCATAGCGGTTCATGCGTCGCAGCTCGTGCGAGACGCCCGCGGGCTGGCGCAGGATCTCCATGAACAGCGAGCGGTTGCGGAGGTCCTTGCGATAGGCATCGTCGATTCGATGCCGGTGCTGCCGGATCAGGCGCACCGTGCCGGCGCGCACGCCCTGGATCTCGGGGTGCTCCTGCAGGACCAGGAACAGCTCCAGCAGTGCGGACGGATAGCGCCGGAAGACATCGGCTCCGGTGGTCTCCAGAAAACCCTTGTAGACCTGGAAGCGGCGGTTGATGGGGATGGGGGCCGCCCCCTCGTCGCTGGCCAGCAGCTCTTCCTCTTCGTGTTGCAGCAGCATCTCCGAGAGGCGCTCGATGTCGGTGACGGTCCGGAAGTGGCGCTGCATGAACTGCTCCACCGCCAGATCGTGTTCGCTGTCGTGGTACCCGAACTGACGTGCGAGTTCGGGCTGGTATTCGAACAGCAAGCGTTCCTCGGCGCGGCCGGTGAGCAGGTGCAGGGCGAAGCGTACACGCCATAGCCAGGCGCGGCCCTCCATGAGGTCGGCGTATTCGTCCTCGGTCAGAAAGTTTCGGGGCACCAGCTCATGCAGACGGCGCACGCCGAGATGACGTTGCGCCACCCAGGCTACGGTCTGGATGTCGCGCAGGCCCCCCGGCCCCTCCTTGACGTTGGGTTCGAGCTTGTAGGCACTGTCGCCGAACTTGTGATGGCGGCGACGCTGTTCGGCCATCTTGGCCTCGAAGAACGCCGCGGCCGGCCAGATGTGTTCGGGCCCGATGGCCTCGGTCAGCCGGGTGAAGGCGCGTGTTTCGCCCGCAAGGAGCCTCGATTCCAGGAGGTTGGTCATCACGGTGACGTCGGCCTGGGCCTCCGCCACGCATTCCTGCAGGGTGCGCACGCTGTGTCCCACGGGCAGGCCCAAGTCCCACAGCAGCCCGACGAAGCGCTGGAGGCGATCCAAGAGCGGGTCGGGCAGGTGCTCCGCACGCAGGATCAGGAGGTCCACGTCGGAGCGGGGATGCAGTTCACCGCGTCCATAGCCTCCCACGGCGATCAGCGACAGATGGCCGGCTTGTGAGAGGCCCAGGGCGTTCCAGGCCGACTCAAGCACGAAATCCACCATCAGTGCCCGTCCGGTGACCAGGGTCTCGATGTCCTGACCGATTCGGAAGGCCTCGGCCAGAGCGTGGTCCGCGGTCTGGATGAGTTCACGGCAGGCGCCGGCATCGGGCCCCCCGCCGCCGCGGCAGTGGCCGGCCAGTGCCTGCCAGTCCACGGCAGAACGCAGGGGCTCGGGGAGCTGGGGCTGGCGCACGGGGAGGGGACGGCTCTCGGGGGCGTTCACGGCAGGGCCCGGTACCCTGCAGCCTGTTCCTCGGCGCGCAGCGTGAGGACTTCGAAACCCGTATCGGTGACGGCCACGGTGTGTTCCCATTGGGCGGAAAGGCTGTGGTCCTTGGTGACCACGGTCCAGCCGTCGCGCAGGAGTTTGACGTCGCGACGACCGGCATTGATCATTGGCTCCACGGTGAACACCATGCCCGGTTCGAGGACCACGCCTTCTCCCGGCTTGCCGTAGTGCAGAACCTGCGGATCCTCGTGAAACTCGCGGCCGATACCATGACCGCAGTATTCGCGTACCACCGAGAAGCGGTTGGATTCCACGAACCGCTGGATCGCATGACCGATGTCACCCAGTGTGGCCCCGGGGCGCACCTGCTGGATACCACGCCACATGGCCTCGTAGGCCGCTTCCACCAGACGTTGGGCCTGCACGGACGGACGGCCCACGTAGAACATCTTGCTGGTGTCTCCGTGCCAGCCGTCCTTGATGACCGTGATGTCGATGTTGACGATGTCGCCGGGTTTGAGTTTCTTGGCTCCTGGGATGCCATGGCACACCTGATGGTTGACCGACGTGCACACCGACTTGGGAAATCCCCGGTAATTGAGGGGGGCAGGGACGGCCTTCTGCACGTTGACGATATAGTCGTGACAGATGCGGTCCAGCTCCCCGGTGGTGACCCCCGGACGGACGTGGGTCCCGATCATCTCCAGGACCTCGGCGGCGAGGCGGCCGGCGATGCGCATCTTTTCGATCTCTTCGGGTGTCTTGATGTGGATGGCCATGGGAGGTGTGCCCTGGGTATTCGGAACCTTTTGATTCTACAGACAAATTGTCCGTAACAGCGGATTATGGTATAAAGCGCGCCCGTTTGTGGCAAATGCCCTTACTTCGACAGCGTGCCCATACAGGCGTTCGTGCGGCCCTGCCAGTCGGATGTGCGGGCGCTGCGGTGGGGACGGCGCGCGACTCGGTGAGGCAACGTCCTCGTGGCGCCAGGACCGCCGCACCGAATGCGGCACAGGGTACGAACCGCCGGAAAGGCAATCCACACACGCACCGGCACGACGCAGCCGGGTGCCCGCCTCGCAGGCGGGTTGCTGCGCGGGGTGCGTGGAGGCATAACCCAAATCAGGAGACGACAGATCGTGGCCAACATCACCATGCGCCAGATGCTCGAGGCTGGCGTGCATTTTGGACATCAGACCCGCTACTGGAACCCGAAGATGGCACCCTACATCTTCGGCGCCCGGAACAAGATCCATATCATCAATCTGGAAAAGACCCTGCCGTTGTTCGAAGAGGCCCTGAACTTCCTGGGCAGCGTGGCCGCCAAGGGTGGCAAGGTACTGTTCGTCGGTACCAAACGGGCCGCGCGGGACACCATCCGCGAACAGGCCTTGCGCTGTGGCATGCCGTACGTGAACTACCGCTGGCTGGGCGGGATGTTGACCAATTTTCAGACCGTGTCGGGCTCCATCAGGCGGCTCAAGGAGCTGGAGCAGATGCGGACCGAGGGCAGCTATGAGCACCTGAGCAAGAAGGAATGGTTGCGCCTCGAGCGTGAACTCGCCAAGCTGGAGCGCAGCCTCGGTGGTATCAAGGACATGGAGCGCCTGCCGGACGCCCTGTTCGTCATCGACGTGGGCTATGAGCGCATTGCCGTAAACGAGGCGCGCAAGCTCCACATCCCCATCGTGGGCATCGTCGACACCAACAACTCACCCGAGGGGATCGACTACGTGGTGCCCGGCAACGACGATGCCATTCGGGCCATTCAGCTGTATTGCACGGCCGCAGCCGATGCGATCATCGAGGGGGCTGCACAGGCGAAGCTGCAGGCCGCCTCCGAGGGCGAGTTCGTGGAGGTGGAGGAGGCCGAGGCGGCGGCCGTCACCGGTGCCGACCCGAGCCCGGAGCCGGCGGACACCGGGTCGCAGGGCGAGCCTTCCGGGCAACCGGGGGACGAGGCCTGAGCATTGCGGCGGCCGCAGGAGGCCGTCGTATGTACGAATTTCTGGTTTTTCAGCAGGAGCAACCATGACGATTACCGCATCCATGGTGAAGGAGCTGCGCGAGCGTACGGGCGCAGGCATGATGGAATGTAAGAAGGCCCTGGTGGAGACCGGTGGCGACATGGAGGCCGCGATCGAACTCATGCGCAAGACCGGGGCGGCGAAGGCCGACAAGAAGGCCTCGCGGACCGCGGCCGAGGGCGTCATCGCGGTGGCGCGTTCGGAGGACGGGCGGACGCTGGCCATGGTGGAGGTCAACTGCGAGACGGATTTCGTCGCCAAGGACGAGAACTTCCGTGCCTTTGCCGAGCGTGTCGCGCAGACCGTACTCCGGTCGGCTCCGGCCGACGTGGCCACGCTCCTGGCGCTGCCGCTGTCGGACGGCGGACGGACCGTCGAGGAGGCCCGGCTGGATCTGGTCAACAAGATCGGCGAGAACGTCCAGGTGCGCAGGTTCGAGCGCATCGAGGCCCAGGGCGATCATCTCGGCGTCTACCTGCACGGGACCCGCATCGGCGTGGTGGTGGATCTGGAGGGTGGTGACGAGACCCTGGCCCGGGATCTCGCCATGCACATCGCCGCCAGCCGGCCCATGTGCGTCTCCGAAGAGGAGGTGCCCGAGGAAGTGCTGGAGAAAGAGAAAGAGATCCTCACCGCCCAGGCCCAGGACAGCGGCAAGCCGCCCGAAATCGTCGAGAAGATGGTTCAGGGGCGGCTCAAGAAGTTTCTCTCCGAGGTCACCCTCCTCGGGCAGCCCTTCGTGAAGGATCCAGACAAGAGTGTGGGCAAGCTGCTCAAGGAGGCCGGCGCCCGGGTCAGGCGCTTTCTCCGTTTCGAGGTGGGCGAAGGGATCGAGAAGAAACAGGAGAACTTCGCCGACGAGGTGATGGCCCAGGTCAAGGGTGGCTGAATCGGGCGCGAGGAGGAAGAGGTGACCGCGGCCAGTCCCCCATACGGACGCATCCTGCTCAAGTTGAGTGGTGAAGCGCTGGGGCAGGCGGGATCGCCGCTCGACCCTGCCGGTGTGTCGCGTCTGGCCCGTGAGCTGGGTGCGGCGCTGCAGGCGGGGGTGCAAGTGGCGCTGGTGGTGGGCGGTGGCAACATCTTCCGTGGCGCCCGCTCCGTGGACGGACTGGTGGACCGGGTCACCGGCGATCAGATGGGGATGCTGGCCACGGTGATCAACGCGCTGGCCCTGCAGGCGGCACTGGCGCGCGAGGGCTTCCCGGCCAGGGTCATGACCGCGTTTGCGGTGGGTGCCTTCTGTGAGGTGTTCGACCGGGGGCGGGCGCTGAGGCATCTGGAAGAGGGACGCTTGGTTGTATTCGCTGCGGGCACGGGGAATCCATTTTTCACCACGGACTCCGCCGCCGCCCTGCGCGCTGCCGAGATCGGCGCCAAGCTCATGCTCAAGGCCACCAAGGTCGATGGTGTATACGATGCCGATCCGGTCACGCATCCGCAGGCGCGGCGTTTCGAGCGGCTGAGTTTCGACGAGGCCATTGCCCGCGGGCTGGGGGTGATGGACACCACGGCGCTGGTGCTGTGCCGCGACAACGGGATCCCGGTGCGGGTGTTCAACCTGTTTCAGCCCGGTGCGCTCTTGGCCGCGGCCCGCGGTGAGCCGGTGGGCACGCTGGTGGATTCCGGTTCGTGAACGGGTGGCGGCCTCGGAAGCCGCCACGCGAGGGGGGCGATGATGATTGATGAGATCCTGCAGGATGCGGACGAGCGGATGAAGAAGAGCGTGGAGGCCCTGCGGCTCGAACTGGCGAAGATCCGCACCGGGCGGGCCCATCCCAGTCTGCTCGACCACGTGTACGTGGACTACTACGGCTCGAAGGTGCCGATCAATCAGGTGGCCAAGGTTCACGCGGAGGACGCCCGCACCCTGAGCATCACGCCCTGGGACAAGAATATGGTCAAGCCCGTGGAGAAGGCCATCATGGAATCCGACCTGGGCCTGAATCCCGCCACTGCAGGAACCGTCATCCGGGTGCCCATGCCCCCATTGACCGAGGAGCGGCGTCGAGACCTGGTGAAGGTCGTGCGCCACGAAGCCGAAGGGGGAAGGGTAGCGGTGCGCAACATTCGCCGGGACGCCATCCACCACCTCAAGGAACTGGTCAAGGAGAAAGAGATTTCCGAAGACGAGGTCCGGCGCGCCGAAGAACGCGTGCAGAAGCTTACCGACCGGCACATCCAGGAGATCGATCGGATGCTCGATCGAAAAGAAAAGGAGCTGATGGAGATCTGAGGGGCGGTTCGGCGGCCCCATCGGTAACCCCCCATGGGTACACGACCCACCGGTTCCTGCACACCCCCCCACCACGTCGCGATCATCATGGATGGCAACGGACGCTGGGCGCGTGCCCGCAACCTGCCTCGCCCCGAAGGCCATCGTCAGGGTGCCCTCGTCACGCGGCGCATCGTCGAGCATTGCGCGCGTCGCGGCGTGCGTGTGCTCACGCTGTTCGCCTTCAGCAGTGAGAATTGGCGCCGGCCCCCTGCCGAGGTCCGAAGCCTCATGGAGCTGTTTCTCGTTACGCTGCGTCGCGAGTCCAAGAGGCTGGCGAGCAACGGGGTCCGCATCCGCTTCATCGGGGATCGCAGCGCCTTTCACGAGCGCCTTCAGCGGGAGATCGTCTCGGCGGAGCGGCTCACTGCCGAAGGGGAGCGCATGCAGCTCAACATCGCTGCCAACTACGGTGGGCGTTGGGATATCGCACAGGCGGCGCGCCGCCTGTGCGCGGCGGTGCAGGAGGGCCGGTTGGAGCCGCACCAGGTGGACGAAGAGGCGGTCGCCGCACAGCTGACCACGGCCGGGACTGCGGATCCAGACCTGTTCATCCGTACCGGTGGCGAGCATCGCATCAGCAATTTTCTGCTCTGGCAGCTGGCCTACACCGAACTCTATTTCACTGACACCCTGTGGCCCGACTTCCAGACCAGCGATCTGGAAGCCGCCTTCGCCGACTATGCTTCGCGCCAGCGCAGGTTTGGACGCACCGAAGAGCAGTTGCGTACCGGAGACCTGCGTGCTTAGGGCGCGTGTCTTCAGCGCCGTGGTGGGGATCGGTGCGGTCCTGCTGGCGGTGTTCGCGCTCGACTCACGGGGGTTTGCCGTGGCCGCAGCCTTGGTGATGGTGGCAGGGGCCTGGGAATGGGCGGCCTTGCTCGGATGGCGGGGGACCGCCCGTGTGGGGTACCTCGCTTGGATCTTGGCCGGAATCGGTGGGGCGGGCTGGCTGTTGACGCAGGGCCGCGGTCTTCCCCTGTTCGTGGCGGCCGCACTGTGGTGGGTTGCTGCCTTGGTGCTGCTCGCGCGCTGGGATCCCCAGCGGCCGGTGGGGCGCTGGACGCTCGCCTTGGCCGGGTTTCTGGGGCTGGTGCCGGCGTGGGCCGCTCTGGTGTGGCTGCACCTGCTGGGTCCCATGTGGCTGATGTATCTCTTCGGGCTGGTCTGGGTCGCCGATTCGGCCGCTTATTTCATCGGCCGCAGTTTCGGGCGACGGCGTCTGGCCCCCGCCCTCAGTCCTGGCAAGACCCTGGAAGGCCTCTGGGGTGCATTGGCCGTGGTGGCCGCCTATGCGGGTCTGGTTGCGTGGTGGCTGCGGTTCGGCGCCGTGGATGGGGTGTATTTCGTGCTGCTTGGGCTGTTGGCGGCCATGGTCTCCGTGGAGGGGGACTTGGTCGAGAGTATGCTCAAGCGCCGTTCCGGCGCGAAGGACAGCGGTCGTCTGATTCCAGGCCACGGTGGTGCGTTGGACCGGATCGACAGCCTGCTGGCTGCGGCCCCGGTCTTCGTGCTGGGGCTGCAAGGGCTGTCGCGACCTTTGCCCTGAGGGCACGGTGATGGGTGAGCGGGCCGGCGTCACGATCCTGGGTTCCACCGGCAGTATCGGCGGCAGCACGCTGGACGTCCTGGCACGCCATTCGGATCGGTTCGAAGTGGTGGCGCTGACGGCCAACCGCGACGTGGACCGGATGCTCGCCCAGTGTCTGGAACATCGTCCGCGCCTGGCGGTGATGCGCGAGGAACGGGCCGCCGAACGGCTCGCCGAGGGTCTGGCAGGCGCAGGCCTGAAGACGGAGGTCCTGCACGGCACCGAGGGCCTGTGCCACGCGGCGACCCTGCCCGAGATCGCCCATGTGATGGCGGCCATCGTGGGCGCGGCAGGGCTGGCGCCTACCCTGGCCGCCGCGCGCGCCGGCAAGCGGGTGCTGCTGGCCAACAAGGAGGCCCTGGTGATGTCCGGGGCCCTGTTCATGGAGGAGGTGCGACGGCACGGCGCCGAGCTTCTCCCCATCGACAGCGAACACAATGCCATCTTCCAGTGCATGCCGCCCGGATTCGCCCGCGGCCTGGATGCGGTGGGGGTGGAGGAGATCCTGCTCACCGGCTCTGGTGGCCCGTTTCGTCAGACCCCCCTGGAGCAGCTGCGTGACGTCACCCCCGAACAGGCCGTGGCGCACCCGAACTGGAACATGGGAGCCAAGATCTCCGTGGACTCGGCCACCATGATGAACAAGGGCCTGGAGATCATCGAGGCCTGCTGGCTGTTCGGCACCGGACCGGAGCGCATCCAGGTGGTGGTGCACCCCCAGAGCGTGGTGCACTCCCTGGTACGTTACGTGGATGGTTCCGTGCTCGCGCAGATGGGCAACCCGGACATGCGGACCCCCATCGCCCACGCCCTGGCCTGGCCTGAGCGCATGGCCGCCGGGGTCGAGCCGCTGGATCTCATGGCGGTGGCCCGACTCGACTTCGAGGCCCCGGACGAGCGGCGTTTCCCGTGTCTGCGCCTGGCCCGGGAGGCTATGCAGGCCGGCGGTACCGCCACGGCCATCCTCAACGCAGCCAACGAGGTGGCGGTGGCGCGCTTTCTCGAGGGCAGGCTCCGGTTCACGGACATCGCCCGGGTGATCGAGACGGTGATGGAGGAGCGCCCCTTTGGGGCCGCCGACCGGCTGGAGGCCGTCCTGGAAGCCGACCGCCTGGCCCGGGAGGCCGCCGAACGGGTGGCCCGGCGTCTGGAGGTGCGTTGAGATGTCGGCCCTGTTCAATCTCGCCGCCTTCGTCGTGACCATCGGGATCCTGGTGACCTTTCACGAGTTCGGGCACTTCTGGGTGGCGCGCAGGCTGGGAATCCGGGTACTGCGGTTCTCTGTCGGGTTCGGGCGGGCCTTATGGAAGAAAGTGGCAGGCGCCGACCGCGTCGAATATGTGGTTGCGGCCATTCCGCTGGGCGGGTATGTGAAGATGCTCGACGAGCGGGAGGGCCCTGTTCCGGAGGCCGAGCGCCCCCGGGCTTTCAATCGCCAGCCGGTGTGGAAACGTATGGCGGTGGTCTCGGCAGGGCCTGCGGCCAATCTGCTCCTCGCGGTCATCGTCTACTGGTGCATGTACATGGTGGGCGTGCAGGGACTGCGCCCGGTGGTCGGTGAAGTCCTGCCCGGCACGCCGGCCGCCGCCTCCGGCCTGACCTCCGGCGACGAGATCCTGAGCATCGCGGGGCGTCCCACTCCCACCTGGCAGGACGTGACGTTGACTCTGCTCGACGAGGCGCTGGGCAAGGGCGAGGTGGTCGTGAACGTACGCACGCCCTCCGGGGCCGAGCAGGCCCTGGTGCTGGACCTGCACGACAGTGCCCTGCTGGCCGATGAGGACCTCATGAAACGCATCGGCATCGAACCTTGGCGGCCGCAGCTGCAGCCGGTGATCGGCAAACTGGTCGAAGGTGGGCCGGCGGAGCGTTCCGGGCTCAGGCCGGGCGATCGCATCGTGGCGGTGGAGGGCCGGCCGGTGGAGACCTGGTCCGAGTGGGTCGAGTGGGTGCGAGCGCACCCGGGGCAGCGGCTGCGGGTGACCGTTGAGCGTGAAGGGCGACGAGTGCCGGTGGAGCTGGAGATCGGGGTGGCGGAAGAGGAGGGGCGCAAGATCGGCCGGATCGGTGCGTACCCGCGGATCGACGAGACACAGCTCGCCCAAATGCGAGTCACGGTCCGCTACGGCCCGGTGGAGAGCCTGTACCGGGGCGCAGTGAAGACCTGGGACGTCACCGTCCTCACCCTCAAGGTGCTGTGGAAGCTGGTTACCGGCCAGGCCTCGTTGAAGAACATCAGCGGTCCGGTGACCATCGCCGAGTATGCAGGGGTCTCCGCCGCAGTGGGCCTTTCGGCATTCCTCGGGGCGCTGGGCCTGCTCAGCGTGAGCATCGGGATCTTGAATCTGTTGCCCATTCCCGTGCTCGATGGCGGGCACCTGCTGTTCTATCTGGTGGAGGCGGTGAAGGGTAGTCCGGTCTCGGACCGCGCCCAGGAGTTTGCACAGCGTGTCGGGTTCGCGTTGCTCGGGGCCCTCATGATCCTTGCACTGTACAACGACCTCGTGCGGGTGCTGCGCTGATGGATGGGGCACATCGTGGCTGGATGGCCAGCCTCCTGTGGTTGCTCGTGCTCGCCATGCTGCTGGGATGGGGCAGTGTCCGTGCCGAGTCCTTCACGGTGCGCGACATCCAGGTCGAGGGTGTGGAGCGTATCGAGCCCGGCACCGTGTTCACCTATCTCCCGGTGAAGGTGGGCGAGTCTTTCGATACGCGCCGGGCGCCGGAGGTCATCCGGGCACTGTATCGAACGGGGTTCTTCAGCGATGTGGCCCTGTATCGGCGCGGCGACACGCTGGTGGTGCGAGTCAAGGAGCGGCCGGCCATCGCGGAGATCACCTTCGACGGCAACAAGGACATCAAGGACGAGGACCTGAAGAAGGCCCTGGAGACCGTGGGGATCGCCAAGGGGCGGGTCTACAATCCTTCCGTCCTGGAGCGCCTCGAACAGGAACTGCGCCAGCAGTACTTCGCACGCGGCAAGTACAACGTGCGTATCGACGTGCAGACCAAGACACTGCCGCGCAATCGGGTCTCCATCCACATTCAGATTGCCGAGGGCAAACCGGCGCGGATCCGGCGCATCAGCATCGTGGGCAACCGGGCGTTCGACGACGACGCACTGAAGGGTCGCTTCAAGTCGGGCAAGAAACCCTGGTGGAACCCCTTCAGCACCCGCAACCGTTACGCCAAGGCCAAGCTCGCCGGAGACCTGGAGATCCTGCGCAGTTACTACCTCGATCGCGGCTATCTGCGCTTCGAGATCGCCTCGACCGAGGTCTCCATCACACCAGACAACCGGGACATCTACATCACCATCGACGTCCTGGAAGGGCAGCGCTACTCGGTCTCGGACGTACGCTTGGCGGGCGAGTTCCCGGTACCGGAGGAAGAGCTCTCGCGGCTGGTCGCCATCCATCCGGGTGAGATCTTTTCCCGCCGCAAGGTGGTCAAGAGCATCGACAACATCCAGCGGCGGCTGGGCGACGAGGGCTATGCCTTCGCCAAGATCAATCCGATTCCGGAGGTGGACGACGCCACGCGGCAAGTGGCGCTCACGCTGTTCATCGATCCGGGGCACCGGGTCTACGTGCGCAGGATCCGTTTCGTGGGCAATCAGGCCACGCGTGACGTGGTCTTCCGGCGCGAGCTGCGCCAGATGGAGGGTGGCTGGTATTCGCTGAGCAAGATCGAGCTCTCCCGCCAGCGTCTGCAACGTCTGAGCTTCGTGGAGTCCGCCCAATTCGAGACCAGGCGGGTGCCGGGCAGCGACGATCTGGTGGACCTGGAGGTGAAGATCAAGGAGCGCAAGTCTGGCAGTTTCTCGATCGGGATCGGTTATTCCCAGGCCCAGGGGGTGCTGTTCAACCTGAGCCTGAGCGAGGACAACTTCCTGGGTACCGGAAAGCGGGTCTCCGCACGCTTCGACAACAGTCGGGTCAGCCAGGTCTACAGCCTGTCGTACGTCAATCCGTACTTCACCGTGGACGGGATCAGTGCAGGCTTCAACATCTCGTACACCTCCATCGACGCCGAGCAGGCCAATGTATCCAACTATGCCACCGACCGCTTCGACGTGGGCTTCAACACCGGCATCCCCCTGACCGAGTGGGACACCCTGCGCGCCGCCATCGACACCGAATGGATCCGCGTGAAGACACGCGCGGACACGCCCCAGGAGATCCTGGACTTCCTGGACCGCAATGGTGACCGGTATTTGAACTTTCCCCTGGTGCTGAGCCTCATCCACGACAGCCGCGACCGTGCCATCTTCGCCACCCGAGGCAATCGGCAGCGACTCAGTCTGGAGGTCACCATACCGGGCAGCGATCTGGAGTACTACAAGGTCGGTTACCGTTATCGCCAGTACATTCCCTTGCGCAACTGGCTGACCGGTGTGGTGCGCACCAACGTGGCCTATGGCAACACCTATGGCGACGACGGCGACCTGCCCTTTTTCGAGAAGTACTACGCCGGCGGCGTGCGCAGTGTCCGCGGCTACCGCACCAACACCTTGGGACCCCGGGACTCGCGCGGTGATCCATTCGGCGGTGACTTCCGGACCGTGGGCTCGGTGGAACTGGTCTTTCCCGTGCCGTTCATAGAAAAGAGCGAGAACATGCGCTTGAGCGTGTTTATGGATGCAGGTAATGTATTCGCCCGGCCCGGCGATTGGGCCCTGGGAGAGATTCGGGCCTCGGCGGGCGTGGCGTTCGCTTGGGTCTCGCCCATCGGGGCCCTGAAGTTTTCTTACGCGCTGCCGATCAACGACCAGCCAGGCGACAAGCTCGAGGCCTTCCAGTTCAATGTCGGTACCGCCTTTTGATGGGAGAGTCATCTTGATCAGGATCGTCACCGTCGTATTGCTCATCGTCCTCTCCCTGGGACCGGGGCTCGCCTCGGCGGCTTCGTCCGTCAAGATCGGTTTCGTCAACAGCAAGGTCATCCTGGAGAAGGCGCCCCAGGCGGTCGCGGCCAACAAGCGGCTGGAGAAAGAGTTCTCCTCACGCAAGGCCTCCCTGGAGGCCAAGGCCAAGGAGATCCAGGCGCTCGAGCGGAAACTGGCCAAGGACGGTGTGGCCATGAGCGAGTCGCGGCGCGCCGACCTGGAACACAAGATCCTGAAGAAGAAGCGTGATCTCGAGCGAGCGCAGGACGCGTTTCGAGAAGACTACACATTGCGCCTCAACGAAGAGTTGGCCAAGCTGCAGCGCGAGGTCACGCGGGTCATCAAGGAGATCGCTGAGCAGGAACACTACGATCTCATCCTCGCCGAGAACCACGTCGTCTATGCGGCAAAGCGCATCGACATCACCGACAAGATCCTCAAGCGGCTGAGCAAGTCCAGGAAATGACCGCTGCCGCAGGACCGGTCGCCCCGAGGGGCTCCTGTTCCCCATGTTCGCCGTGCAGCAGGAGCCGCCCATGAGCAGCGCCTCAATCCCTGTTTTCGACGTCCACGGCATCATGCGGCGGCTTCCCCAGCGCTTCCCGTTTCTGATGCTCGATCGCGTGGTGGCCTGCGAGCCCGGCAAGTCGCTCACCGCCATCAAGAATGTGACCATCAACGAGCCCTTCTTTCAGGGGCATTTCCCAGGGCTGCCGCTGATGCCCGGCGTCCTGATCCTCGAAGCGCTCGCCCAAGCCACGGGCGTGCTGGCCTTTTGCACCGTAGAGGCCATGCCCGATGATCGGAAATTCTTGTTCGTGGGGATCGACAAGGCGCGCTTCAAGCGCCAAGTGGTTCCCGGAGACCAGCTCCAGCTGCACGTGGAGTACGTCCGGGACCGGCGTGGCATCTGGGTCTTCAACGGTGAGGCACGCGTGGAAGAGGAGGTGGCGGCCACGGCAGTGCTCATGTGCGCGGACAGAGAAATCTAATTGATCCATCCGACTGCGCTCATCGATCCCGCCGCCGAGCTGGCCGAAGATGTGGAGGTGGGTCCCTACTGCATCGTGGGCGCACGCGTGCGGATCGGCCCGCGGACCCGGCTCGGGCCGCACGTGGTCATCCAGGGGCCGACGCGAATCGGTGCGGACAACCGGATCTTTCAGTTCGCCTCCCTCGGCGAGATCCCTCAAGACAAGAAATACCGCGGGGAAGACAGCGAGCTGATCATCGGCGACGGCAATACGATCCGCGAGTACGTGACCATCAATCGGGGAACGTCATTGGATCGTGGGCGGACCAGCGTGGGCGACCGCAACTGGATCATGGCCTATGTCCACATCGCCCACGACTGTGTGGTTGGCTCCGATACCATTTTTTCCAACGGAGCCACCCTGGCCGGTCACGTCGTCATCGAAGACCACGCCACCCTGGGCGGGTTCACCCTCGTGCACCAATTTTGCCGGATCGGCGCCTATGCCTTCTGTGGCATGGGCACCGCCATCAACCGGGACGTCCCGCCCTATGTGATGGTGGCCGGCAACCCCGCCAAGCCCTATGGGCTGAACAAGGAGGGGCTGCGGCGCAAGGGTTTTCGGGAAGAGACGATCCGCGCCCTGCAGCGGGCCTACAAGCTGCTCGTCAGGCGTGGCCCCCTCGCGGACTATGAGCGTGTACAGCTGGCGGAAGACCGGCGTGCCCATCCAGAGGTGGAGCGTTTCGCTCGTTTCGTCGAGGGCAGCGCTCGGGGCATTCTGCGCGAACCCAATTGACCCACCGCCAGCTCGTGGTGCGGGTTGGCGGCGCTCGCTTTCCGGTACGTTGGCAAATCCCGACCGCCGGCGATCGGGAGGCTGCCCCGTCGGTCCTACACCGCCCAAAAGGACGTTTGGTCCGTGACCGCCGGCAGGCGGTTCCAGCCGGGTCAGGCGGCTGCCTTCTCGAACCGCCGGATCAGGGGATAGAGCTTCTCGGTCTCACTCTGGATGCGGTGCAGAATCGTCTCGAAGAGCTCCCGGGTGTCGCGCAGGAAGGCCTCGTGGTCGGCGATGCGAAGCCCGCGGTGCTTCTTGTCGCACCACTTGCGGGTGTAAGTGCTGATGATGCGCTTGATCTCCTGTTCCCCGGACATGAAATTGCGGGCCGTCTCGGAGGCCTGCTCGTCCTTGGCACGCAGGAGGGTTCCGTAGAGATGGTCCACCTTGGACAGATGTGCGTGCACCTTGTCCAGATAGGTGTAGAAGAGCTCGCAACCGGTCTCCGTGTCGCACATGGCCCGATCCTGGAATAGATAGAGCAAAACATTGGCCAGTTCGGTGAGTTTGTGATTCTCTTCGTGCAGTTCTTCGATCGATACCATGACGACCTGTACCTCGCGCGCGTGGCAGGATTGGATTTCAGACTGGGTCCAGGTCAAGTTATGGCCCGGGACGGGTCAGGTCAACCAATCCACACGGCGGGACGCCGCCGCTGGTTGATCCCTGTCAATGGAACACCGGCAGTCGCGATCAATCCTCGCCGATTACGGTGCACACCACGCGCCGCTGGCCCCGCGGACCGTCGAACTCGCAGAAGAAGATGTTCTGCCAGGTGGAAAGCCCCAGGCCGCCGTCGATCAGGGGGATCGTCTCGGAAGGGCCCACCAGTCCGGACTTCAGGTGTGCGTCGCCGTTCCCGTCTTGGCGGTCGTGGAGCCAGACGCCCTGTGGAATGAGTTTCTGGAGGAGGTGGACCACGTCGGTCTGCACGCTCTCGTCCCAGTTCTCCTGGATCATGATCGCAGCGGTTGCGCCCTGTGCGTACACGGTCACGAGCCCGTTTCGGATGCCGCTGCGCGAGACGATCGTGCGGACACGCTCCGTGATGTCGATCAGCTCCTCCCGGCGTGCGGTGGCGAGCCGCAGGATTTCCCGGTGGAGCCTGCAGCCGGACATATCAGTGGTTGGGGGGTGTGACGGCTTCGGTCTGGCCGCCGGCGGACGTTATACCTGGTCCGACCCCTGACGACCCCTGCCTTTCGAGCCACCAAAGGGCCCCGTAGGTCGCCGCAAACACGAGGACGAACACGGCCGCGGCGGCGAGCAGCGAGCGCCCACGTGCGGAATGCTGCGCATCCAGGCTGGTTTCTGATGGCTCGACTTCCTCCAGCTCCCTGTCCAGGAGCTGGAACTTCGGTTCGGCCGTGGATTCCTTTCCCTCTACAGGGGCTTCTTCGGTTGCAGGGGGCTCGGAGAGGGTGGGCTCGCGGCGTTCGGTGTCCAGCGCGGTGGACAGTTCCTGCTCGGGTCGCGGCAGGTCGTCGAGCCCGGGCATCTCGGGTGCGGTCGTCACGAGGCTGGCCACGGCGGCATCGCCACCCGGGGCGGACGAGTCCGATGCAGGCTCCTGTACCACCGGGGCCAACGCAGCAGCGGCAGCGCCATGGGCGCGGTGCTGCCGGACGGCACGGTGCCAACGCGCATAACGCGAGGTTCCCCTGGCGTAGGCGGGGCCTTTGCTCCTGCGGCGCTTGTCCGGTCGGTCGGATCCGCCGGATTCGGGTGTGGGCTGGGCGAGGCTCTCGAACATCTCCGCCGGCAGCTCGGCCACCACCTCTTCCACATCGTCGGCCGTGAGCAGGTGTTTCTCGTCCACGGCGCCCGCCAGCAGCAGCCGACTGCAAAGGAGGTTGATCTTTCGCGGAATCCCCCCGCTGTACCGATGGAGCAGGGACAAGGCCTCGTCGGTGATCTGGGGATCGCCGCTCCAGCCGGCCACTTCCAGGCGATGGATCACGTATTCGGCCGTCTCCGTCTCCTCCAGGGGGTCGAAGTGGCAGGAGGCGACGATGCGCTGGCGGAGCTGCTCCATGGCCGGGCCCCGGATCAGGTTGCGCAGTTGTGGCTGACCGAGTAGGAAGATCTGGAACCGGTGATCGGGGTCGAGCTGGATGTTGGTCAGCAGTCTGAGCTCCTCCAGCGCTTGCTCGCTCAGGTGCTGCGCCTCGTCGATGATCAGCAGCACGTGCTTGCCCGCCTGGAATTGCCGCAGGAGGAACTGGTGGATGTTATGGAGCACTGTGGCCCGATCCATGCCCTCGGCCTGGATACCGAAGGTATAGGCGACCATGCGCAGGAGTGCCTCCAGCTCCAGATGGGTGGTCAGCAGACGCGCCACGTAGATGTCGTGCTGGTCGGCGTACTCCTCCAGCAGGTCGTTGATCACCGTCGACTTGCCGGTCCCGGGGACGCCCGTGACGATCACCAGGCCTTCACCGCGCAGGAGGCCATACTCCAGGTGCGCCCGTGCCTTGACGTACGACTTGTGCGGGAAAGAAAACCGGTGGTCGGGACTGATGACGAACGGGTCGGCTGTCAGCTTGTAGAACGACTCGTACATGGCCCTCCCTGCATGCAGATGGTGCTCGCCGCAGTGCACCGGTGATCGAAGCGGGTCACAGTATCAAGTGTATCTCGTGGGCGAGCCCGATACCGTGCACGCGCCCACAGACCGGCCTCCAGGCCCTGCTGTGGCCCATCGTGGGGCCGTGGAGACCAGGGGACGACCGGTCTCCACGGCCTAGCCCGGGGTTCACGACTTGGGGAGGGTGAGCGCGAGGAACAACGCCCCATCGTTGCGGCGAATGAGCACGGGAATCGGTTTCCCTTTGGGCAGTGTCTCGAGCAGCTCGCGCAGCCCCTTGACGCTCTTGACTGGGCGATGGTTCACCGACTCGATGATGTCGCCCTTGCGCAGTCCGGCCTCTGCGGCGGGCCCACCGGTCACCTCGACCACCCGCACGCCATGGTCTTTCAGGCCCAGCTCCTCACGCTCCTCGGGCGTGAGGTCGGCCACCGTCATGCCGAGCGTGCCCAGGGTGCCCCGGGCCTGCGCGGTCTTGAGCTTTTCCTCCTTCAGTTCGCGGATGGTGACCTCCACCGTGCGCGGCTTGCCATCGCGCAGGATCTTGATCTTCACCCGCTTGCCCACGGGGGTGTTGCCCACGATGGGCGGCAGCTGCCCGGAGGACTCCACCTTGTGCCCGTCGAACTCCAGGATGATGTCGCCGGGCTGGAGGCGCGCCTCGGAGGCCGGGCTGTCCGGCATCACCTGCGCGATGAGTGCCCCCGTGGGCCGGTCCAGACCGAAGGATTCCGCCAGCTCCTTGGTGACCGGCTGGATCAGGACCCCGAGCCAGCCGCGGCTCACATAGCCCTTGGTCTGCAACTGTTTGGCCACGTTCATCGCCACGTTGATGGGGATGGCGAAGGACAGGCCCATGTAGCCGCCGGAACGACTGAAGATCTGGGAGTTGATCCCCACCACCTCTCCGTCCCCGTTGATCAGCGGACCGCCCGAGCTGCCGGGGTTGACGGCCACGTCCGTCTGGATGAAGGGGACATAGCTCTCGCTGGGGAGGTTGCGTCCCAACGCACTGACGATGCCTTGAGTGGCGGAGTATTCAAAGCCGAAAGGTGCACCGATGGCCAGCACCCATTCGCCCACCTGGAGCTTGTCCGAGTCACCGATGTGGGCGGTGGGCAGGTCCTTGGCGTCGATCTTGATCAGGGCCACGTCGGTGCGTTCGTCCACACCGATCACCTTGGCCTCCAGCTCGCGCCGGTCGCTGAGGCGCACCAGGATATTATCGGCGTCCTTGACCACGTGGGCGGCGGTCAGGATATAGCCGTCCTCGGAGATGATGAAGCCGGAACCCAGACCCTGCGTCTTGTGCTCCTGCTTGGGCGCCCCGTGGGGCATCTCGAAGAACCGCCGGAAGAACTCGCGGAACGGGCTGTCCTCGGGGAGATCCGGGAACATCTCGGGAGAGATCACCGCCCCGGCGCCTTCCTCGGTCTGCACCGTGCGGATGGCCACGACGGCGGAGTGATTCTCCTTGAACAGCTTGGTGAAGTCGGGGATCGTCGCCGCCTGCGCGGCCGCTGCCAACAGAAACAGGCCGGCCAGCAGCCACCGGCTCGCCGCGGAAGAGGATCGTGTCAGCACGAATGGTGTCTCCTTCTCTTAGGGTGGATTCGTCGGTGTGAATGCGTGCCGGTCTCCATGTCGGGTGTGCGGGACCGGGGCGGTTGTATAGACCCCCTGGTGCCTGGGGTAGTTCAAAACCCCTTGAAACGCATGCCGGGCTTGAAGCCGAACAGGGCCTCCAGATCGAACTCGACGATGAGTTGGTCCACGGCTGCCTGGCCGTGCTCTCTGTACACCTCGGCGAGGATCAACTTGGCCCCGTTGCGCGTGTAGCCACCTGCAACCTGGACTTGTTTGGCGAGCAGTTCGCGTGCCTTGTCGAGGGTCATGATCCGTCCTCTGCGCAGACGCAGAACGGGGCGGTTGCCCGCCCCGTCCCGTGACTTCAGAGTTCGAAGTCCGTACCCAGAATCTTGGGTACCGGTGCGTTCTTCAGCGTGACGTAGCGCGGGAATCCGTTGTCACCGTAGGGGGGGTAGTCCTCACCCCGGATGAGCGGATAGAGGTACTCCCGGCAGGCGTCGGTGATGCCGAAGCCGTCGTCGGTGATGAAGTCTTTGGGCATGAACTTCTCTACGTTGGCCACTTCGGACAGGGGCGCTTGTCCCACCTCCCAGCGGTAGGGATCGCTGGAGGTGCGCACGATGGTGGGCATGATGGCGTTGGCGCCTTCCAGAGCGAACTCCACTGCCGCCTTGCCCATGGCGTAGGCCTGCTCCACGTCGGTCTTCGAGGCCAGGTGGCGCGCCGCGCGCTGCAGATAGTCGGCCACCGCCCAGTGGAACTTGTAGCCCAAGGCGTCCTTGATCATATTGGCGACCACGGGTGCCGCACCCCCGAGCTGCGCATGCCCGAAGGCGTCCCGCGTGCCTTGCTCGGCCAGGAATTTGCCGTCGGGCCACTTGGCCCCCTCGGAGACCACCACGGTGCAGTAGTCGTATTTCTCCACGTTCTGGCGGACCCTGGCGAGGAAGCGCTCCTTGTCGAACTCCACCTCCGGGAACAGCACCACCACCGGGATGCCCTGATCAGCCACCAGACCACCAGCAGCGGCGATCCAGCCCGCATGGCGGCCCATCACCTCGATGACGAAGATCTTGGTGGATGTCTTGGCCATGGAGCGTACGTCGAAGGACGCCTCCAGGGTGGACACGGCGATGTACTTGGCCACCGATCCGAATCCGGGGCAGTTGTCGGTGATGGGTAGATCGTTGTCCACGGTCTTGGGCACGTGGATCGCCTGGATCGGGAAGCCCATCCGCTCCGAGAGCTGCGAGACCTTGTGGCAGGTGTCGGCCGAATCGCCGCCGCCGTTGTAGAAGAAGTAACCGATGTTGTGGGCCTTGAAGACCTCCATCAGGCGCTCGTACTGGCGGCGGTTCTCTTCCAGGCTCTTGAGCTTGTAGCGGCAGGAGCCGAAGGCCCCAGAGGGGGTGTGACGCAACGCGGCGATGGCCTCGTCGGATTCCTGGCTGGTGTCGATGAGGTCTTCGAGCAGGGCGCCGATGATCCCGTTGCGTCCTGCGTAGACCTTGCCGATCTTGTCGGGATGCCTGCGGGCCGTCTCGATCACACCGCAGGCCGAGGCGTTGATCACGGCGGTGACCCCGCCGGACTGGGCATAAAAGGCGTTTTTCGGTTCGCTCATGGATCTCCCCTCGATTCAAGGTCTGTATGTACGTCTTGCAGAAACTCGGCCGGGCACAAAGCGGGTGTTCACTTGCCGCCGCCCCCCTCGATCCCGGCCTCGCGCGTCAATACCGCGTCGGCCTGCGCGCGCAACAGGGTCACTGCACACTCGGCGGGATCGTCGAATTCGTGGCGTTGAGGGGCGTACTGATCCAGGTCGCTGGAGTGGAAGAACTGGCAACGATAGCGCCGCTCCCCGGTCTTGGCGATGACGAAATTCCAGCCGTCCATGTGCCAGAACAGCGCCGGACAGCTGGTCAGTCCCTCCCGTTCAGGGTCCAGTTTGATTTCCACGTCTGCCGGCACCAGCTCCACCTTACCCCGTCCCCAGCGCTCGTCGCACGCGCTTTGGATGGCCCATTTCTCGGTGGCGGTGAAGTCCGGGATCGAGCTCATGGATTCGCGCTCCAAACAAACATCCAAGAATACCGTAAAGGTCCCGGTGCCGGTATAAAGCGCTTGTATTCCGGCATCAGCACAGGGAAGTGGGCGGCCGCCTGCGCCTGTGGCAGAATCCCGCAGATTTTTGGCGGTCATCGCAATCTCCAAGGAGTCATCGGCTATGAGAATCATCCTGTTGGGCGGCCCGGGGGCCGGCAAAGGCACGCAGGCACAGTTCATCTCCGAGAAATTCGGCATTCCCCAGATCTCCACCGGCGACATGTTGCGCGCGCACGTCAAGGCGGGAACCGAGCTGGGCAAGCAGGCCAAGAAGATCATGGACGAGGGCGGCCTGGTCCCCGATGACATCATCATGGGCATGGTCAAGGAACGCATCGCCCAGGACGATTGCAAGAACGGGTTTCTGCTCGACGGCTTCCCCCGGACCATCGCCCAGGCCGAGGCCCTGCGCGACGAGGGCGTCAAGATCGACGCCGTGGTCGAGATCGACGTGCCCGACGAAGAGATCATCAAGCGCCTGAGCGGGCGGCGCGTGCACCCCGGCTCCGGGCGCACGTATCACATTCTCTACAACCCACCCAAGGTGGAAGGCAAGGACGACGTCACGGGTGAGCCGCTGATCCAGCGTGACGACGACAAAGAAGAAACCGTGCGCAAGCGTCTGGAGGTCTACCACCAGCAGACCGAGCCGCTCATCGAGTTCTATCGCAAGTGGGCCGAGAGCGGGGATCCCAACGCGCCGAAGTACATCCGCATCGAGGGCATCGGCACGGTGGAGGAGATCCGGGACAAGATCTTCAGGGCGCTGGAGCAGGTGGCCTCCTGAGCCGCCCGAGACCGGCACGTCTTCTGGAGGCCCCGGTGTACACTGGGGCCTTCTTGTTTCTAGAGGGCGCGAGGGGCATCGCCCGCTGCGATGGCGCACAGCTCGGTCTTCTATGCGATCCTCCTCCTGCTCGGCCTCTCGGTCCTGGCCGTCTCCGCCGCCCGGCGGATCCACCTGCCCCCGATCCTCGCTTATCTCCTGGTCGGGGCCCTGGCCGGGCCGCATGGCGTGGGTCTGGCGCCACCCCCGCAGGACCTGCATCTGCTCGCCGAGGTGGGGGTGGTCTTCCTGCTTTTCTCCATTGGCCTGGAGTTCTCTCTCACCCAGTTCCTGGCCATGCGCGGAACGCTGCTCGGGCTGGGCGGTGCGCAGGTGATCCTATCCACCGGACTGCTTGGACTGGTCGTCCATGCCCTGGGCATGTCGTGGTCACTGTCTTGGGTCATCGGCGGCATGCTGGCGATGTCGTCCACTGCCATCGTCATCAAGCAGCTCACCGAGCAGTTGGAGCTGCACTCCCGGCACGGCCATCTGGCCGTGGCCATCCTCCTGTTCCAGGACTTGGCGGTGGTGCCCCTGTTGGTGGTGATCCCCATCCTCGGTGCGGAGAGTGGTGGGGAACTGGCCCAGCCGTTGATCGTCGCCCTGCTCAAGGGCGTGCTCGCCATGGGGCTGCTCCTGGTGGTGGGGCGCAGGGTCCTGCGGCCGGCCTTTCATCTGGTGGCCGCCCAGGGCTCCATCGAGCTGTTCACCCTGACGGCCCTGTTCGTGGCCCTGGCGGCGGCTGCGCTCACGCAGGTGCTGGGACTCTCCCTGGCCCTGGGCGCCTTTCTCGCCGGCATGGTGCTCGCGGAAACGGAGTTCCGCCATCAGGTGGACTCGGAGATCCGGCCTTTCAAGGACGTGCTGCTGGGCATCTTCTTCATCTACGTGGGACTGCACCTGGATCTGCCCGCCCTGTGGCACGATCCATGGCCAACCCTCGTGCTCCTGCTCGCCCTGGTGCTGGGCAAGGCCGCAGTGGTTCTTGTGCTGGTACGGTTGCACGGATACAACACCGGCGTCGCGCTGCGCACGGGCTTGGTGCTGGCCCAGGGAGGCGAGTTCGGTTTCGCGGCGCTGGCCCTGGCGCTCAGCCACGGAGTCATCTCCCCGGAGCAGGCGCAACCCGTGTTGGCGGCCATCGTGTCGAGCATGTTCCTGGCGCCGGTGCTCATCCGCCACAACGGTCGTCTGGCCAAGCGCTTCTGTGGTACCGGATACCTGCGCCTGCGGGAGGAGGAGGCCGAGGCCATCCGGCAACAGGCCGCGCGCATGGCGGGGCACGTGATTCTGTGCGGATTCGGGCGCATCGGTCAGCACTTGGCGCGTTTCCTCACGGAGGAGGGTTTCCAGTACGTGGCCATGGACCTCGATCCTGCGCTGGTGCGTGAGGCCTGGGACGCCGGTGAGCCCGTGTTCTACGGCGACTGTACGCACCGGGAAGTGCTGGAGGCCGCCGGGCTCGACCGCGCCCGTGTGCTTGTGGTGACGGCCGACGAGCCCCTGGCCGCCGAGCGCGTCCTGCGTCTGGTCCGTGCGCTGCGCCCGGCGTTACCGGTACTGGTCCGCACGCGGGACGATGCGCACCTGGACCGGCTGGAGGCGGCCGGTGCCACCGAGGTGGTACCGGAGACCCTGGAGGCCAGCATGATGATGGCCGACCACGTGTTGAAGCGGCTCGGTGTGCCGGAGGAGGAGATCCTGCGCTTGATCCACAAGGCGCGCACCGACCACTATGCAGTCCTGCGCGGCCGTTTCCATGGCGAGGAGCCCGAGTCCATAGAAGAGGAGGACGCTTATCACCTGCACACCGTGCGCTTGCAGCAGGGTGCCTGGGCCGTGGGCCGACCCATCCGCGCCCTCGGCCTGAGCGACTGTGGTGCCCGTGTGGCGGCATTGCGCCGGGGCACGGTGCGTGGTGACTGGCCTTCGGACGATCTGGTGCTCTCGGAAGGCGACGCCGTGGTGCTCATGGGGGCGCCCAAGGCCTTGGAATGCGCCGAGGCCCGTCTCCTGGGAGGCCCTCGCGGTCAGCAGCAATAACCGGTGAAATCTTGGATCCCGTTGCTCCTGCTGCTGGCAGTCGCCGCCTTCTGGTTCGACACCATGCGGGCCCGCGAGGCGGCGCTGCGGCGGGTGGGTGCACTGTGCCGTGACATGGGCTTGCAGCTGCTCGACGAGACCGTGCACTTCGTCTCGATTTGGCCTTGCCGCGGGCGGGACGGGTGGCTGCGCCTATGCCGGCGCTACCGCTTCGAGTTCAGCGTGCATGCCGTGGATCGTCACCAGGGCGACGTGGTGATCGAGGGCCATCGGGTGGTCTCCATACGTCTGGAGCATCCCGAGGGGCCGGTGCTGATCGGACGGGACTCCATGCAATGACGGGGTCCAGGCACAGTCTGATCCCAGGACGGTATGTGAAATATTTCACATTTTTGCCCAACGTCGGGCCGGGTATAATCCGCCTGCGTGGTCCCGGATGTCTCGGGGCCGGTCTCAAAGACATGCCAGATTGGGGGGTTCGATATGATACAGATTCACGGGATCCGGCCGCTTACGCTCGCGTCGTGCATGGCGGCCCTGGCGCTGCTGGCGGGGTGCGCCTCCACCAAGCAGCTCGAAGAGCTCGCCCAGCGCGTGGAGGCGGTGGAGGCCGACACGGCAGCCGCCAAGCAAACCGCCGACGAGGCGTTGAGCGAGGCGCGCGCAGCCAAGGGTCTGGCCGAGGATGCGGCCCAGTGCTGCGTGGACACCAATGCCAAGATCGACCGGCTGTTCTATCGCAGCCAGATGAAATGAACATGGCGGGGATGGTGAGACGGCCCCCACCATCCCCGCTTTCGATCAGAAAAGCCCCGGGTCGCGGGCTGCGGGCCCGCGGCTTCGGTTCGCCTCGATCAGTTCATCGCCGGTTCGGCTCACCACCACCGGGATCCCGCTGGGGTTGGCGGCGAGGCGCCGCACCAGGCTCCAGTCCACCTCCACGTCCGGGTGCCCTTGAAGCGCCCGGCTCACCACGCGTACCGCCTCGGTGAGGTCCAACGGGCCGTCCTTCTTGTCCAGGGGCGGATGCGCCTCCAGATAGAGCTCGCCGTTTCGCCAGCCCCCCTTGAAGGGCTGGTCCACGAGCCGTACCGGCAGGTTGACCGGGACGCGCCGGAACAGGTCCTCGATGTCCTCCGGGAACAGGCGGATGCAGCCATGCGTCACCTGCATGCCGATGCCGTCCGGCTTGTTGGTGCCATGGATGAGGTAACCAGGCAGGCCGAGGCGCAGGGCATACCGGCCGAGCGGATTGTCGGGGCCAGGTGGCACCACAGGGGGTAGCGGGTCGCCGCGGGCGGCGTGTTCCTCCCGAATGGACTTGGGTGGGCGCCAGCTGGGATTTCTGATCTTGCGGACGATGCGCGTGAGGCCCAGCGGGGTATGCCAGTTACGGCGTCCGACACTGATCGGGTAGGTGATCACGCGGGCCGGCTCCCCCTTGCGGGGTTTGGGATAGTAGTACAGGCGCATCTCCGGGATATTGACGACGATGCCCTGGCGGGGTGCGTCGGGCAAGACGTAGCGGGTCGGCAGGATG
>JALVEU010000024.1 GCA_027030565.1 Gammaproteobacteria bacterium
GCGCCCCTCCAGATTCACGTAGGTGCCCGAGGTCTCCGTGAACTGCGCCAGCGGCAGCACCACGTCCGCACATCCCAGCAGTTCGTCGCTCGCATAGGCGCTGAGCGCGACCACACAGCCGGCCTGCTCCAGCGTGCGCAGCGCCGCAGCGCCTGCGGCCGTGTCCAGGGAAGGCTCCATGCCGAAGAGCACGTACCCGTCCAGGCCTTCACGCAACTGGACGGCGGCCGGCAGACCCGGCGACTCGACCGGCGCACCCAGGGGCCCGCGATGGGGCACGCAGCCCGCCAGCCACAGCCCCGCTGCGTTGGCGCCCTCGGGCAGGAACCCGAACCCCACACCCGTGCACCCGGCCAGGGCCGCGGCCAGCGCCCGCAGCCGCCCATACTCTGGATGCTGCATGGCCAGGGCACCCAGCAGCACGAGACCCCGCCCCGCCGAGCGCAAGGCCTCGGCGATGGCGGCATCCGCCTCTTCCGGCTCCGCCGCGCGCACCAGACCGGCCACGGAAGCGGGCACCTCGCCCTCCCCTGCGGCCGCCACCACCCGGGCCAGGCGCTCCACCAGGGCACCCGGCGGCACCGCCACCTGGGGCTCCACGGGGCACAGCCAGTCGAAGGCCCTTGGGTTCAGGCCCATCAGCCGCCCCCCGCCACGCACCATCTGGCGCAGGCGATGGGCCAGGAGCGGGTGCTCTGCACGCAGGTCGCTGCCCACCACCAGCACCGCATCCTGGGACTGCAGGGTCTGTACGTCGCAGCCGAGCCAGGGGAACAAGGGGTCGGCCGCATCCGCCGAACAGTCCTGCTGCCGCAACCGGTGGTCGATGTGTGGTGACCCCAGCGCCCGGGCCAGCTTCTGGAACAGCCATGCCTCCTCGGTGGTCGCCCCCGGGGAGATCAGAAAACCGATGCGCCCGGGCTCCAGCGCCTTCAGCCCCGCCACCGCCCGTTCCAGGGCCGCCTCCCAGGACACCACCTGCCACTCGCCCTTGTCCTTGACCATGGGCCGGGGGGAGCGGTCGGGTGCATCCAGTCCCCCATAGGAGAATCGGTCGCGGTCGGAGATCCAGGTCTCGTTGACCGCCTCGTTGTCCCGGGGCACCACCCGGATCACACGTCCACGCAGGGTATGCACGAATACATTGGAGCCCAGGGCATCGTGGGGGGCCACGGAGGGGTGCTCCGTGAGTTCCCAGGCCCGATAGCGCATACGCGAGGGTTTGGCGGTGAGCGCCCCCACCGGGCACAAGTCGATGATGTTGCCCGACAGTTCCGAGGCCAGCGCGTGCTCCACGAAGGTGCCGATCTTCATGAATTCACCGCGCCCGGTGGCGCCCAGTTCGCGCAGGTTGGCGATCTCCTCGCCGAAGCGTACGCAACGGGTGCAGTGAATGCAGCGGGTCATGTCCGTGGCCACCAGGGGCCCCAGATCGGGGTCCGGCACCGCGCGCTTGGCCTCGGTGTAGCGCGACACGCTCTTGCCCCAGCCCATGGCCACGTCCTGCAGTTCGCACTCCCCGCCCTGGTCGCAGACCGGGCAGTCCAAGGGATGATTGATGAGCAGGAACTCCATGGTGGCCTGCTGGGCGGCGCGGGCCTTGGCCGAGCGCGTGAAGACCTTCATGCCCTCGGTCACCGGCGTGGCACAGGCGGGCATGGGCTTGGGCGCGCGTTCCACCTCCACCAGGCACATACGGCAGTTGGCCGCCACCGACAGCTTCTTGTGGTAGCAGAAGCGCGGCACGTGGATGCCGTGGGCGTCGGTCACCTCGATGAGCATGGCCCCCTTGGGCGCCTGGTAGGCGACCCCGTCGATCTCGATGTTGACCAGATCTTCGCTCATGGGCTCAGGCCGCCTCCTGGGCACCCTCGACGAGGCTGCGCCCGTGCTCGATGTAGTACTGGAACTCGTGCCGGAAGTGTTTGATGAAGCTCCACACGGGCATGGCGGCCGCATCGCCCAGCGCGCAGATGGTGCGTCCCTCGATGGCGTGGGCCACGTCCTCGAGCTTCTCCAGGTCCTCCGGCCGACCCTTGCCCTCGACGATGCGCGTGAGCATGCGGTAGAGCCAGCCGGTGCCCTCGCGGCAGGGGGTACACTGGCCACAGGACTCGGAGAAGTAGAAGCGCGAGATCCTGCGCAGCGCCTGCACCATGTCCGTGGTCTCATCCATGACGATCACCGCCCCGGAGCCCAGCATGGAGCCCGCCTTGGCGATGGAGTCGTAGTCCATGGTGCACTCGCGCATGATCTCCCCCGGCAGCACCGGCACCGACGAGCCACCGGGGATCACCGCCTTGAGCTCACGCCCCTTCCACACGCCACCGGCCAGGTCCAACAGGTCGTTGAACGGGATTCCGAGCCCCACCTCGAAGTTGCCGGGGCGTTCCACGTGGCCGGAGACCGAGAAGCACTTGGTGCCCCCGGCGTTGGGCACCCCGAGATCCGCAAACCACTGGGCACCGTTGCGGATGATCGAGGGGACCGAGGCCAGCGACTCGGTGTTGTTGATGGTCGTGGGCTTGCCGTAGAGGCCGAAGTTGGCGGGGAACGGTGGCTTGTAGCGGGGCTGACCCTTCTTGCCCTCCAGCGATTCCAGCAGGGCCGTCTCCTCGCCGCAGATGTAGGCCCCGGCGCCCAGCGTCGGATAGAGGTCGAAGTCTACCCCCGAGCCCAGGATGTCCCGGCCCAGGAGACCGTGCTCATAGGCCTCGCGCACCGCCTGCGAAAAGCGGCGATAGGGCTCGTCCAGAAATTCGCCCCGCATGTAGTTGTAGCCGACCGTGGCACCGATGGCGTAGCCGGCGATGGCCATGCCCTCCACCAGCGCGTGCGGATTGAAGCGCAGGATGTCCCGGTCCTTGCAGGTGCCCGGCTCGGACTCGTCCGAGTTGCACACGATGTACTTCTGCACCGGGGCGTTGCGCGGCATGAAGCTCCACTTGAGCCCTGTGGGAAAACCGGCCCCGCCGCGACCCCGCAGCCCTGAGGCCTTGACCTCCTCGATGATGTCCTCGGGCGGGACCCGCTCCTCCAGGATCCGGCGCCAGGCCTGATAGCCGCCCAGCTCCAGATAGGTCTCGTAGCTCCAGGGCTCGTCATGGCCCAGCGTTGCATAACAGACTTCGTTGGCCATGGCCTCAGTCCAACTGGTCGAGGATCTCGTCCACCTTCTCGGGCGTGAGATGCTCGTGGTAGACGTGGTTGACCTGCATCATGGGCGCCCCGCAACAGGCCGCCAGGCATTCCTCCTCGCGCTTGAGATAGAACTTGCCGTCCGGCGTGGACTCCCCCAGTTTCACGCCCAGCCGCTTCTCCAGGTGTGCGACGATTTCGCCTGCGCCGCGCAACCAGCAGGAGATGTTGGTGCACACGGCGATCTCGTGCCGCCCCACGGGCCGGAGGTTGAACATGGAGTAGAAACTCGCCACCTCGTAGACGGCAATGGGCGGCATGCCGAGGTACTCCGCCACCGCGTCCATCTGTGCACGGGGCAGCCAGCCCAGTTCGTGCTGCACGGCCCGAAGTGCGGCGAGTACCGCAGACTGCTTGCGATCCTCCGGGTAGCGCGCGAGCCATTGGTCGATCTCGGCCCGCACGTGGTCGGAAAGCCCTGTTGCAAGCTCGTCCACGGCCGGCTCCTGCTCCTCACCACTCACCGGTCGATCTCCCCGAAAACGATGTCCAATGTGCCGATGATCGCCACCACGTCGGCCAGCATGTGCCCTCGGGCCATCTCGTCCAGGCCCGCCAGATGGGCGAAGCCGGGGGCCCGCACCTTCACCCGGTAGGGCTTGTTGGCCCCATCGGAGACCAGATAGACGCCGAACTCCCCCTTGGGGTGCTCCACGGCGGCATAGGTCTCACCCTGTGGCAGGCAGTAGCCCTCGGTGAACAGCTTGAAGTGGTGGATGAGCGCTTCCATGTCGCGCTTCATTTCTTCGCGACGCGGCGGTGCCACCTTGTTCTCCTCCAGCATCACCGGGCCCGGGTTGGCCCGCAGCCATTCCACGCACTGGCGGATGATGCGATTGGACTGGCGCATCTCCTCGATCCGGACCAGATACCGGTCGTAGGAGTCCCCGTTGGTGCCCACCGGAATGTCGAAGTCCAGCCGGTCGTAGACCTCATAGGGTTGTTTCTTGCGCAGGTCCCAGGCGACGCCCGAGCCACGAAGCATGGGACCGCTGAAGCCCATCTGCAACGCGCGCTCCGGGGAAACCACCCCGATCCCCACGGTGCGCTGTTTCCAGATCCGATTCTCGGTCAGCAACGCCTCGTACTCGTCCACACGGGCGGGGAAGCGCTCGGTGAAGGCCCAGATGAAATCCAGCAGCGATCCCTGCCGGTCGGCGTTGAGCTCCTCCAGGTCCTTGGCGCTGCGGTACTTGGACGGCTGGTACTTGGGCATCTCCTCGGGCAGATCCCGGTACACCCCGCCCGGCCGGTAGTAGGTGGCGTGCATGCGCGCCCCCGAGACGGCCTCGTAACAGTCCATGAGGTATTCGCGCTCACGGAAGGCGTACAGGAACACCGTCATGGCGCCGATGTCCAGGGCGTGCGAACCGAGCCACAGCAGGTGATTCAGGATGCGGGTGATCTCGTCGAACATCACCCGGATGTACTGGGCGCGGATGGGCGGCTCGATGCCCAGCAGACGCTCGATGGCGAGCACGTAGCCGTGCTCGTTGCACATCATGGAGACGTAGTCCAGCCGGTCCATGTAGCCGATGGACTGGTTGTAGGGCTTGGATTCGGCCAACTTCTCGGTGGCGCGGTGCAGCAGACCGATGTGCGGATCGGCGCGCTGCACCACCTCGCCGTCCATTTCCAGCACCAGGCGCAGCACCCCGTGGGCGGCCGGATGCTGCGGCCCGAAGTTGACGGTGTAGTTGCGGATCTCAGGCATCACCGGCCTCCTCGGGCCCGAAATCGGTGCAGCGCGCGTCCTCGCGAATGACACGTGGGACCAGCACCCGGGGCTGTATGCTCACCGGCTCGTAGACCACGCGCTGCTGCTCGGGGTCGTAGCGCATCTCCACGGTGCCCACCAGGGGGAAGTCCTTGCGGAAGGGATGGCCGATGAAGCCATAGTCGGTGAGAATCCTGCGCAGATCCGGGTGCCCATCGAACACGATACCGAACAGATCGAAGGCCTCGCGCTCGTACCAGTCGGCCGAGGACCACACGGACACCACTGAGGGCAACATGGGGAATGCATCGTCCGCACAGTACACCTTGAGCCGCAACCGCCAGTTGTGGGTCACGGACAGGAGCTGATAGGCGACGGCGAAGCGCGGCCCCTCGTGACGCCGCTCGGGCAGGTCGTCGAACTTGAAGCGTGCATGATGCGCGGGCTCCACGCCCCGGCTGAAGCCGGTCGTCGTGGAAGCCTCGGTGGTCCATTCCGAGAGACCGTACTCCAGGTAGTCGATACCGGCCAGATCCATCATCTGCTCGAAACGCAGCGCCTCGTCGTCGCGCAGGTTCCGGCAGACCTCCACCAGGTGTTCCGGCTCCACTTGCGCCGTCACCTCGCCACCGT
>JALVEU010000025.1 GCA_027030565.1 Gammaproteobacteria bacterium
GATCACCGTGGTTTTTCCTATGGCACAGACCTACGACGAGACCCTGGCAAAGTCGCCCATCGGCAGCGAGCTGGCCCGCGAGGAGTGCGAGACGCTGGCCCCCATCATGAAACACCGCACGCTCTCGGACGGCGAGATCCTTTTCCGCGAAGGGGACACCGACGACACGCTCTACATCGTCGCCGCAGGACGCCTGGAGGTGACCCGGGACGTGGGAGGCGGCGAGCATGTGACCCTGCACGTCCTGAAGCCCGGAGATCTCGCCGGTGAGATGGCCTTCGTCGACGGACACCCGCACTCGGCCACCCTGCGCGCCTTGGGCGATGCAGAAGTCATGGAGCTGCACCGTGCCGACCTGGAGCGCCTGATCGAATCACACCCCTGGATCGTCTACAAGGTCATGAAGGCCATCATCCGCTCGGTGCACGGCACGCTGATGCGCATGAACCAGCAGTACGTGGAGATGACCAACTACATCAGCCGGGCCCACGGGCGCTACTGACGGACGCCCACCGTCGGCGCGAGTATGGGCGAACACCCAGCCCGGGACCCTCAGACAGCGCCAGCGTACCGCCCTCCCCGACCGGAGCGGGAGCCGTATCCTGGGCCAGCCAGGCGGCGGTGCCCAGCCCGTGTGCGACGTCGGTGCAGCCTAGGGCGGCGGCCACCTGGGCCACCGCCGTCAACCCGATCCCCGACTCCAGCAGACTGGTGAACACCACTTGTACGCCGGCGGTGCGGGCGCGGCGCACGAGGCGCAGGGTATCAGCCAGTCCATGAACACTGGGCTTGAGGATCCAGCGACGTACCGCACCTGGGCGATGCCGCAGCCGGGCCAGCCGTTCATCGGCGGCCAACGGAAAGATCACACCTTCCTGCCAACGGGCCAGCACACGCATGCAGGCCGCATCCGAGGGCTCCTCCATGGCCTCCAGGGGCCATTGCGCACAGCGGCGCAAGGCCCGGGCGGCATACCGCAGTGACCAGGCGCCGTTCACATCCACGCGCACGTCCACCTGGGAGCCCCATTGCTGCAAAAGTCGCTCCAGGCGCGAAAGCTCCTCGGCCATGGGGCGTAGACCGAGCTTGATCTTCACCGTGCGATAGCCCTGGTCCGCCGCCACACCGAGCCGCACGGGGGTCCCGGCATCCAGCCGCCCGAGCGCTGCGTTGACGGCCACCCGGCCGCTTGCCGCCGGATTGAGCAGATCGCGTATGGGGCATCCAAGCACCTGGCCCAGGACATCGAGCACTGCGGTCTCGCAGGCGAATCGCACGCATCCTCGACATGGCGCACGAGCCAGCAACCCGGCCAGGGACAGCCCCCGTCCCGCGGCCAGAACCTTCAGGGCAGCGGCCGCACGAGACGGAGACTCGGTGCCCGCAGCAGGCCATGGCGCGCAGTCGCCCCATCCGCATCGGCCGCCCTGCACCTCGAGCCGTAGCAGCCAGCCCTGGCGCCGATACGACCCCCCCCGGGCCGAGGACCAGGGCTGGCGCAACACGAGCCGGTACGGATCGACTCCCAGGCGCACCACGCGCAGTGCTTCCAGTAGGGCGGCCGCGGGGGCCGGGAGCACGAGCCCCGTATCCGCCCCCGCTCGGGGTTCGTCCCGTGCCGTCGCGCGGCTCACGGGGCACCCAGCGCGCGGCTGAGCACAAGGCCCGTGGCGACGAGCAGACCGAAACCGGCCTCCCAGCGTGCGGTGGCCACCAGCAACCCGTTGTACGCTGGGCCCGGTGGGTGACTGTGCATCTCATGCACCAGAGCCAACGCCCAGGGCAGCGTGACCCAGCCCAGAGCGGTCCATGGCGACTGCACCACCAGTGGCACCAGTCCCAGCACAGGGGCGAGCATCAATGCGGCATAGAGCGAGCGCATGGCGGGCAACCCCCAGCGCACCGCCAGGGTGCGCTTCCCAGCCCGGGCATCCGCCAGTCGGTCGCGTGCATTGTTCACCACCAGCACCGCCGCGGCTGGAAACCCGAGGACGGCGCCCAGCCACAGGGCCTGGGGATCGAGTCGTAGGGTCTGCAGGTAGACGGTGCCGCCGACCGCCGCCACACCGAAGAACGCCCACACGAACACCTCCCCCAGCCCCAGGTACCCCAGGGGGCGGGGCCCGCCGGTATAGGCGAGACCGGATCCCACGGCCGCCAGCCCGAGCAGCAGAATGGGCCAGCCGCCCCGTGCCACGAGCCCCAGACCCAGGAGCACCGCGATCCCGAACACGGCATACGCGGCGCGACGCACCGTAGCGGCCGGCAGCCAGCCCTGGGCCACCGCGCGCGCAGGGCCCTGGCGGGTGTGCGGATCGTCCGCGCCCCGGTCGAAGTCGGCGGCATCATTGTGCAGATTGGTGGCCACCTGGATCGCCAGGGCCACCAGCAAGGTGAGGAGTGCGATGCCCGTATCCAGCCGGCCGGCCTCGCGCCAGGCCTGGGCCAGGCCTACCAGCACCGGTGTGCCACCCACCAGCAGGGTCCGCGGCCGGACCGCTGCGATCCACGCCGCGGAGGGGGTGACCGCCATGGCGCGCCCGATGGTTCTGACTGCGGGATCAGGCGGCTCGGTCAAAGGATTCGGTCCCATAGCGCCACACGCGCAGGCTATCGGACCAATGATCCGGCGGCAATCCCGCCTTCAGTTTGAGATGCGTCAAGAACTGACGCGGATCCGGGAGCTCTTCCCACACGCTGGGCAGAAACGTGCCCTTGCGCGTGCCATCCTGCAGGATGAGCCCGTCGCGTCCGGGCTGGAGCTTACGGACCAGGTCCTCCTCGGAATCGAACTCCAGTTCTTCCGGCGCACTGAGCACTGAAATGTGGATGTCCAGGTCCTCCAGCTCTTCCGGGCCCAGCGGCGGAAAGCGCGGGTCCCGAAAGGCCGCGGCGAAGGCGTTTTCCGCCACGTCCTGCACCAGGGGGCGCCAGGGCTCGAGGCTGCCGATGCATCCGCGCAACCGCCCGTTGCGGTGTAGCGTCACGAAGCTGGCCCCCGGTGCACGCAGCACCTGCGGAAAATCCTCTGGACGCACCCGCAGCGGCCAGCCGGTCTCCACCCCGTGACGGATGGAGTCGCGCGCCACCGCCAACAACACTGAGCGGTCACCCGGGCCGAACCGCGGTGGGTCGCTGCGCCGGGACTGCGTGTGGTCAGTGGAAGACATAGGCCCCGTACCCCACGACTTGATCCCGTGGACCGGCCGTGTCCCCGGAGTTGCGCAGATCCACCACTTCGGCCCGCAGACCATGACGGCGCGCCGCCTGGAGCAGGCCCCGAACCGGCGTGGCCCCACAGGCCTGTTCGTGATCGATGGCCTCGTCGCGCAGCTCGGCAATGGCCTGTGAAGTGCGCTGGTCGATGTCTCGGGCCTGCTCATAGGGGAGATAGTGGCTCAGGTCCGAACTCACCACGATGAGCGTTTCGTCGCCGTCCCACAGCCGCTCCAGCACGGCCGCCACCTGCTCCGGGGTCGCCTGACCCACCACCAGCGGCACCAGCTCGAAATCCCCGAGCACCTCCTGTAAGAAGGGCAGCTGGACCTCGAGACTGTGCTCCGGCGCGTGGGGCAGATCCGAGCGCCCCACGAAGGGGAGGTCGGCCAGTGCCTCCACGGCCTGCTGGTCGACGTGCACCCGCCCGAGGGGCGTGTCGAAATATTCGGCTTCCGGAGCGGCGATGCCCACGAAGGGCACGCGGTGCGCGGGACCGAGCAACACCACCCGACGGATCCGTCCGGCCAGCGGCCGGAGCCGTGCATAGGCACTCGCCGCCACTGGACCGGAATAGATGTAGCCCGCATGTGGGACGATGAGTGCCTTGGGCGGAGGCGCGGCTGGCGGCGCCACCCCAGCCAGGAACGACTGGACTTCTTCGTGCAGGACCGCGGGATCCGCGGGATAGAACGCCCCGGCTACCGCCGGCGCTCGAACCATGGACATGGGTCTCCACCTCCTTGATCGCATTGACGCCCCGGCATGACACAAGCACACATGCGGGGCACCTGTACAAGCTATAAGTGGTTCACCGTGTGCGGTTTTTCAAGCCCTTGGCCGGCGCAGGCTCAGAAAACCGCGTTGGCGCGCAGCCCGGACACCCAGGCGGTGACGTCCTTGCCGCGCTCGTATTCGTCGTGCATCCACTGCAGGTCCAGGCTCAGGTCCACCGCGGTCCCCAAATGCCAGCGCCAGTAGAACTCGGCCACCTCGGTCTGCGAGAGGTCATGCTGCGCCATGCCCTCCAGGTAGCCCGCCGCGATGCCCACACGGTCACGCGGCCGACCCCAGCTGTGCCCGAACACCACCAGCCCGGCAGTGAGGGACGCCCGGTAGAGTGCATCGCCCCGCTCGGCCTGGAATCCGCTCCGCAGAAAGGCGCCCGCACGCGCGCCCAGCTCCTGGTCCAGGTTCAAAACCAGTGCGGCGATGCGTCGGTCCGCGTTGCGATACCAGGGATCCGGGTGTCCGACGTCCGAGAGAAAACCGAGCAGCCGATAGTGGCCTTCGCCCCAATCCGTGTGGGCCGTGTACATCAGCTCCACGGCCCCGTAATCCACGTGTGCGCTGTTGTCCAAGCTCCCCATCACGCCGGCGGCGCGGGCCGACCAGGCGCCTCGCTCCCACTGCACCACGAGGCCGGGTTCGTAATTGGGTAAGACGTTCTTGGCGACGTTCACGAACGCCTCGTTCATGAACTGCGTGTCCTGATCGTTGGCGTAGGCGTTGCCGTCGATGAAACGCGCGATATCGACGATCCCCGCCGTGAGCCGGAATGTCCCGGCTCGACGAGCGGCGATGAGCCGCTGGTACCAGGCCTCAAGCAGATAGCTGCGATCGGTGTCATCGATCCCGCGCACGTCCTCGGCCAGATCGCCCCCATAGGGCGCCAATGCAGTGGGCGTGAGCTGGTTCAGGGCATTCCCGGCGGCAAACCGCGTCCACACGAAGAAGGTGTCGCGCGAACTGGGGCGCCACTCTGGTGCTACATCCAGGATCAGCGCCCCTCCGGCTTCGGCAGGCCCGCCACGAAACAGCCCCTGTTGTCCAATGGCACGCAGCCCGAGCTCGGCCGAGACCCCCGAACCCAGGTGCAAAGCCCAAGCCTTCGCTGACAGCCCGATGCCCACCAGCCCTCCCAGAACACAGCACCACAGTCCGGCCCGTTGCCGCACGCATGTTCCTCCCTCGACGCGCCAGGCGTGGTGACCATGCTCGGCCATCCACCCCCTGCCAAAGGATGTTAATGCTTCTCGTTCTTATTACGATGACGCCGGTCAATCGAAGCGCCAACGGTACCAATGCAGACCGAGCCATTCATGGAGGGCCAGGCGGGTCTCCACCAGGGCACGCACCTGGGGGATCCAGGCGATCCAACCCGTATTCAGCGCATCGCGTCGGGCGAATCCGATCGGGGCCGGGGTGACCTCGAAGCCCGCCCGCTCGAAACACCAGCGGGCACGGGGCATGTGGAAGGCATGGGTGACCAGGATGATGTGGCGCACCCCGGCCGGCTGCAGCAACGCCCAGGCGTATTGGGCATTCTC
>JALVEU010000026.1 GCA_027030565.1 Gammaproteobacteria bacterium
CGCGTTGGCCCATGCGCTGCCCGTCGGCCGGTATCGGCTCGAGAACACGGAAGGCGTGGCGGTGGATCCGGCGCAGGCGGCCCTGTGGTGGGGCCTGGGTGCCTATCGCTACACGGCGTATCGGACGCCGGCCCGCACCGCTGCCGAGTACGTGGTGCCCGATGAGGTGCTGGAAGCCCTGCGGCTGCGCCTGGAGGCCGTCTATGGCGTGCGCGACCTGATCAACACGCCGGCCGGAGACCTGATGCCCGGACAACTGGCCGCGGCCGCCCACGACCTGGCGGGCCGTTTCGGGGCACGGATCACCGAGACGGTGGGCGAGGCCCTGGTAGAGGCGGGCTATCCGCTGGTCTATGCGGTGGGACGGGCCAGCCACCATGCCCCGCGGGTGGTGGAGCTGCGCTGGGGCGAGGCGGGGCCGCTGGTGGTCGTGGTGGGCAAGGGGGTGTGTTTCGACAGCGGGGGGCTGGACCTCAAGAACGCCCAGGGCATGCGCCTGATGAAGAAGGACATGGGCGGTGCGGCACACGCACTGGGACTGGCGCGGCTGATCATGGGCCGTGCTCTGCCGGTGCGCCTGCGCGTGCTCGTCCCTGCCGTGGAAAATGCGGTGTCCGGCAATGCACTGCGGCCTGGCGACGTGATCCGGGCACGCAACGGCAAGACGGTGGAGATCGAGAACACCGACGCCGAAGGGCGGCTGATCCTCGCCGACTGTCTGGCGGCGGCAGGCGAGGCGGAGCAGCCCGACCTGCTCGTGGATTTCGCCACCCTGACCGGCGCGGCTCGGGTGGCCGTGGGCACGGAGATGCCGGCCCTGTTCACGCCCGGGGATCTGCTGGCGCGTGATCTCATGGAGCAGGCCGCGGCGGCCGACGATCCCGTCTGGCGCTTGCCGCTGCACGATGAATACCGGTACATGCTGGACAGCGACGTGGCCGACCTCAAGAACTGCTCCACCGAGCCTTACGCCGGAGCCATCACCGCAGCCCTGTTTCTGCGGGAGTTCGTGCCCGAAGGGAGTGACTGGGTGCACCTCGATTTCATGGGCTGGAACCTGCGCGAGCGGCCCGGGCATCCCAAGGGCGGGGAGGCGCAGGGGCTGCTCGGTCTGTTCGCCTGGCTGGAGAGCCGCTACGGGTGAGCACCACGTCCTTCACGGGGCGCCGTTTCTGTGTGGCGCCCATGCTCGACTGCACCGACCGCCACTTCCGCTATTTCGCGCGCCTGCTCTCGCGCCACGCCTGGTTGTATACGGAGATGGTCCCGGTGACCGCGCTGCTGCACGGCGAGCCGGAGCGCTGGCTGGTCCACGACCCCGCCGAACACCCCGTGGCCCTGCAGCTCGGCGGGTCCGACCCCAGCCTCCTGGCGCGCGCCGCGGCCCTGGGGGAGGCGGCGGGCTTTGCCGAGATCAATCTCAACGTGGGCTGTCCCAGCGACCGGGTGCAGGCGGGGCGTTTCGGGGCCTGTCTGATGGCCGAGCCCGGGCTCGTGGCCGAGTGCGTGGCCGCCATGCGGGCGCGGGTGCGCATCCCCGTCACGGTGAAGACGCGCATCGGCATCGACCACCGGGATCGTTATGAAGACCTGCACCGTTTCGTCTCCACGGTGGCCGCTGCCGGCTGCGAGGTGTTCGTGGTCCACGCCCGCAAGGCCTGGCTCAAGGGGCTCAGCCCGCGCCAGAACCGCCGTGTGCCGCCGCTGCGCCACGAGTTCGTCCACCGGTTGAAAGCGGACTTTCCGGCGCTGGAGATCGTGCTCAACGGAGGGCTGCGGGACCTGTCCGATGCCCACGCCCATCTGGAGCACGTGGACGGGGTGATGCTGGGCCGGGCTGTGGCCGAGAATCCTTTCCTGCTGGCCGGCGTGGACCCTCGGTTCTACGGGACCCCGGCGCCCCTGACCTCGCGACACGCCGCGTTGCGGGCATATCTGCCTTATGCCGAGAGACAGGTGGCGCAGGGCGTTCCCCCGCGCCGTGTGCTGCGCCCCCTCGTCGGGCTCTTCCAGGGATGCCCCGGGGCCCGGGCTTGGCGACGCTGGGTCACCCAGGCTCCCGAGCTGGGTGCCCTGTGGGCGCAGGTGCCGGCCGAACGCCCCCTCCTGGAGGGCGTCTCTCGTACCCCGGCCGAGGGGACGGCAAACCCGGCCCGCAGCGCTTGCATCGGGCCGGGTGCAGTCGGAAACTGAACGCCAGGCAAAGCTGGAGGGCGATACGATGGCAGGCAGACGTTCCGGCCCGCGCCGGCCGCCAGGCGGAAAGATCGACCGTGAGAAACTCGACCGCATCGTGGCGCAGGCACGCAAGGACGCCGAGGCGCGCATGCGCGGCTACCGCGAGCAGTCCCTGCGCATCCACCCCTGGGTGTGTGCCCGCTGCGGACGCGAGTTCACCCGCGAGAACCTCCATGAACTCACGGTCCACCACAAGGATCACAACCACGACAACAACCCCCCCGACGGCAGCAACTGGGAGAATCTCTGCCTGTACTGCCACGACTGGGAGCATCAGAAATACTCCTATGCAGTGAAGGGGGCCAATGCCGACTTCGGGCTCACCAGCCGCACGGCCCAGCCCAGGGAAGAGGCCACCCACAACCCCTTCGCGGGCCTCAAGGACCTGCTGAACAAGGGCGATTGAGCCCTGACGGATGCACGACCACGTCCACGACCACGGGGCCCAGACGCTCGCCGATGGCGGCGCACGCCTGTTCTGGGTGATGTTGCTCAATCTGGGCATCACCCTGGCCCAGGTGCTCGGTGGACTGGTGGCCGGCAGTCTGGCCCTGCTGTCCGACGCCGTCCACAACGGCAGCGACGTGGTGGCCCTGGTGCTCGCCTGGGCGGCGGCGCACATCAAGCGTCGGCCCCCCACCGAGCACTACACCTTCGGCATGAAGCGCGTGGAGATCCTGGCGGCCATCTTCAATGCCGCTACGCTGATCGGCATCTCCGTGTATCTCTCGGTGGAGGCCCTGGGACGCCTGCAGGACCCACCACCGGTCTCTCCGGGGGTGGTCGTCGCCCTGGCGGCCCTGGGCCTGGTCGTCAATACGGCCTCGGCCTGGCTCCTCGGCGGTCTCTCGCACGGGGATCTGAACATCCGCGCCGCATGGCTGCATCTGGCCGGTGATGCGGCCACCAGTGCCGCGGTACTGGCCGGCGGTCTGGGCATGTTGTGGTTGGGGGCGTGGTGGGTCGATCCGGTGATCACGCTGGGGATCTCGGTCTGGCTCCTGCACCAGAGCTGGCGGATCGTGCGCAGCGGGGTGGACGTGGTGCTTATGGCAGTGCCCCCGCGCCTCTCCCTGGAGGAGATCCGCGCAGCGCTGAGGGAGATCGACGGCGTACGCGACATCCACCACGTACATCTGTGGCAACTGGACGGGACGCAGGTCCACTTCGAGGCCCACGTGCGTGTGGCGCCGCACACCACGGTGGCCGACACCGACCGCATCCGAGACCGGATCACTCACATACTCCGCGAGCGTTTCGGTATCGCGCACGTGACCCTGCAGTTCGAGTCGCGGCTCTGCGCGGCCTGAGCCCACCGGAGGGGCTGCTGGGCCGGGATGCCGCGCAGGCCCCCGTCACATTCGCCGCCGATGCCCTGCCGAGAGCGCCTGATGGGCCAAGCGCTGATAGCTGCGCAGCCGCTCGGGATCGATCTCGCCGGCCTCGGCGGCGGCCACGACCGCACAGCCCGGCTCCACCGTATGGGTGCAGTCGGGATAGCGGCAGTGGCCCAGGTACGGTGCGAACTCCACGAAGCCGCGTTCCAGCTCGCGCACACTGAAGCGGGGCGGCTCGAAGTCGCGCACACCGGGCGAGTCGATGAGCCGGCCGCCCTCGGGCAGCAGGTAGAGCATGGTGCGCGTCGTGGTGTGGCGGCCGGTGCCATGGGCCTGGGAGAGCTCGCCGATGCGGATGTCCAGCTGCGGGAGCAGGGCCTTGATCAGCGAGGACTTGCCCACCCCGGACTGCCCGACGAAGATGCTGGTGTGCCCCTGTAGACGGGTGCGCAGCCGGTCCAGCCCCTGGCCGCTCAGCGTGCTCGTAGCCAGCGTCGGGTAACCGATGCGGTCGTAGACCGCCAGGCGCGCACAGTCGGTACGATCGGGCCCGGAAAGGTCGATCTTGTTCAACAGCACCAAGGCACCGGCCGGCAGGTTTTCGGCAGCCACCAGGTAGCGGTCGACCATGCCCCAGTTGGGGGGCGGCAGGCAGGCGGTCACGACGACCACCTGGTCGATGTTGGCGGCAATGACCCGGGGTCGGCCCCGGGCATCGGTGCGGGTCAGGGCGTTGTCGCGCGGCAGCACCTCGGTGACCACACAGGCGCCGTCGCGCAGCTCGAAGCGTACCCGGTCGCCGCAGACGAGGTGTTCCAGACGACGGCGGGAGCGGCACCGGTGTGTGCCGCCCTGGGAATCCATCACCAGCAGCTCGGCACCGTAGCGGGTGACCACGGTGCCAGTGCCGGAGGTCACCGCTTCACGGGAAACTTGTAGAACTCCCGATTGAGGTAGGCGGCCACGTCTCGCACGTCCTCGGGGAACCACTTCAGTCCCAAGGACTGGTCACATCGGTTGATCTGCTTGATCAGCGCGTCGTAAGAATGCACGCGTCGATTCTTGCGGGTGTAGAGCAGCGTGCCGTCGCCGCCCACCATGCCGCTGTGGCAATCGATGCAGTGTTTGTCGTGCAGCTGTTTGCCGCGTCCGGCGTCGGCCGCCTGCGACACCGGCAGGCTCGCCCCGGCGCACAACGCGGCGATGGCGATCCAGGTGGTCTTCATCTGCATTTGCTTCTCGATTCGGATGTGGGGTGGGGGAAAATGATACGTTAGCCGCCGCGACCGCCCAAGTTTGCGACAGGACCCCATTCATGAGCGAAGAACAACAGCCCTCACCGTACCTCGTCTGGATCGACCTGGAGATGACCGGGCTCGATACCACGCGCGACACCATCATCGAGATCGCCACCCTGCTCACCGACAACGCGCTGAACGAAGTGGCCCAGGGCCCCGTGCTGGCCATCCACGTGTCCGACGAGGTCCTGGCGGGCATGGACGAGTGGAACACCAAGCAACACACCAAGTCCGGCCTCGTGGAGCGGGTGCGTGCCAGCCGCGTGACCCTGGAGCAGGCCGAGCAGGCGACGCTGGATTTCCTCAAGGGCTACCTCCCGGAACGCGCCTCACCCATGTGCGGCAACAGCATTTGCCAGGATCGCCGCTTCCTGGCGCGCCAGATGCCGCGCCTCGAGGCCTTCTTCCACTATCGCAACCTGGACGTGAGCACGCTCAAGGAGCTGGCCCGGCGCTGGGCGCCCGAGGTGGCCAGGAGCTTCAAGAAGGACACGCGGCACCGGGCGCTGGACGACATTCGCGAGTCCATCGCCGAACTCAAGCACTACCGCACGCACCTGTTCCGGTTGCCGCCGCCCTGAGCCGGGCGCGAGCACGCCGGTCACGGACGCCGGTGGATCAGTGGCGATTGACGGTCAGCGGCGCGTAACCCGCAGTGTG
>JALVEU010000027.1 GCA_027030565.1 Gammaproteobacteria bacterium
GGCGATCACCAGGCATCCGTGGTCGTGAGCGAGCCTGGCGATGGTCTGGGCATCCGACCGGGCGCCCGTGGAGGTCTCCGCATGCACGAAGGCAACGATGCGCGCGTCCGGGTGCGCCTTGAGGGCGGCCTCGATCTTCTGGGGATCCACCGGCTCGCCCCAGGCGTCGTCCACCATCACGGCGGTGCCGCCGGCCCGCTCTACGTTCTCGCGCATGCGCTCGCTGAACACCCCGTTGTGGCCGATGATCACCTTGTCGCCGGGCTCGACCAGGTTGACGAAGCAGGTCTCCATCCCTGCCGAACCCGGAGCGGAGACCGGGAAGGTGACCTCGTTGCGGGTCTGAAAGGCGTATTGCAGCAGTGCCTTGACCTCGTCCATCATGGAGATGAAGGCCGGGTCCAGATGGCCGATGGTGGGGCGGGCCATGGCCTCCAGGACGCGAGGGTGCACGTTGGATGGGCCCGGTCCCATGAGTGTGCGCCGCGGGGGGAGGAAGGGTCGGAATTCCATGTCTCGCTCGGTGATCTGTCCAACCAGGGTTGCCGTGTCGGCGAGTATAGGGGAACCTCGGCGAGCGGTCACGAATACCTGCAAACAGGGGAGGAATGAACATGGCGAAGTTCTACGAACGCATCGAGCCCAGGCTGCAGGCGTTCATGGAACGGCAACACCTGTTTTTCGTGGCCACGGCGCCGTGTGAAGGACGCATCAATCTCTCGCCCAAGGGGGGCGACACCTTTCGTGTGATGGACGAACACACCGTGGCATGGCTGGATTTCACGGGCAGTGGGGCCGAGACGGCTGCTCACTTGCGTGCGGACGGGCGCATGACGGTGATGTTTTGCAGCTTCGACGAAGAATCCAAGATTCTGCGCCTGTACGGGCGGGCGCGCAGCGTGCGAGAGGGGGATCCCGAGTGGGCGCAGTGGCTGGAGCGCTTTCCGCGGATCCCGGGCACGCGGCAGATCGTGGTGCTCGCGGTGGACAGCCTGCAGACGTCCTGCGGCTTCGGGGTGCCGCGCTACGCATACCTGGGCGAGCGGGGCCAGTATCTACGCTGGGTGGAGAAAAAGGGGGGCGAGGCCGGGCTGCGCGCTTATCGCGCGCAACGCAACAAGGAGAGTATCGACGGCCTGCCCACGGGCTTCTGAACGCCGCGCCCGTCCACGGGGCTCAGCGCGAACGGGCCCGCCCCTTCAAGCGGCCAAGGCGTGATTCGGCCTCTACGAAGACACGTCTGATCTCCGGAAAGCGCTGACGGACCAGCCGTTCGAACTCGGCAATGCGTTCCTCCACCTCCGAGGCGGGGAGGTCGTCCCGAAAGTCCAGACTCACGTTGAGCAGCACGTAATCGGGCCCCATGTGCAGAGTCAGGACCTCATTGACGTCCTCGACCCCGCGCAGCTTTCGGGCCATGCGCCGGATCTGCTCGACCGTCTCGGCCCTGGCGCTCTCTCCGATGAGCAGTCCCTTGGTTTCGACGGCCAGCCAGATGGCCGTGATCCCCAAGATCAATCCGATGACGATCGAGGCGATGCCGTCGAAGACCGGCCGCTGCAACAGATGGGCCGCGGCGACCCCTCCCAGGGCCGTGAGCAGGCCGAACATGGCGGCGCTGTCCTCGAACAGGACGACGAAGAGCGTGGGGTCCTTGCCTCGGTGGACCGCCTCGAAATAGCCAAGTCTGCCCTTGTTCCTGCGGAACTCGTGCAGGGCCACGGCCCAGGAGAAGCCCTCGAACACGAGGGCCAGACCGAGAACCACATAGTTGACCACGGGTCGTTCCAGAGGCGTGGGATGCAGGACGTGGTGAATCCCCTCATAGAGAGAGATGCCCGCCCCCAGAGCGAAGATCAACAAGGCGACCACGAAGCTCCAGAAGTAGACCTCCTTCCCATAGCCGAAGGGGTGTTGCCGGTCGGCCGGCCGTCGGGCCCGGTGCATGCCATAGAGCAGGAGGATCTGATTGCCCGTGTCCACCAGGGAGTGAATACCCTCCGAGAACATGGCCGAGCTACCGGTGAGTACGGCCGCCGCGAACTTGGTGAGCGCCACGAGCAGGTTGCCGATCAGGGCGGCGAGAATGACGCGGGTGGATGCGTGGGCGGACATCGGGCGCGCCTCAGCCGGCTGGATGCGTCCGGCTGGATTGCGCTGGGGGCGAGATCGAGGGGCTCATGGACGCGCGCGGAAGGTTCGCGGGAGCAGGAACGAGACGCCGCCTGAAGCGTCCCCGGGCGCCCCGTTGCCGATCACCTGCTCGATGGGTGCCGGGGTGTGGATCAGGAACCCCTGGGCGTGGTCGACGCCGATCTCGCGCAACCCGATCAGGGTTTCCTCGGTTTCCACGAACTCGGCGATGGTGCGCACGTCTAGGGTCCGGGCGATCTCGGTCACCGCCCTGACCATGGCTCCGCTGAGCGGCTCGTGGCACATGTCGCGTACGAAGCTGCCGTCGATCTTGAGCAAGTCCACCGGAAGACGCTTGAGGTAGGTGAACGAGGACAACCCGCTGCCGAAGTCGTCCAGGGCCACCTGACATCCAAGCTCGCGCACCGCGCGCAGGAATGCGCCGGCCTCCTTGAGGTTGCTGATGGCGGCCGTCTCGGTGATTTCGAAGCACAGTTGGGCGGGATCCACGGCGGCCACGTGCAGGCATCGGTGGATGTACTCCAGCAGATCGTCGCGGCCCAGCGAGGTGCCGGAGATGTTGATGGACAGAATGGGGCCTGCGGTACCCCCTTTGCGCCGGACGGCCTGCCGGCCGAGGTGATCAATGGTTGCCGCGATCACCCACCGGTCCAGATCGGGCATCAAACCGTAGCGCTCGGCCGCCGGGATGAAGGCGCCCGGGGCGACCGGGTTGCCGTCCTCGTCGCGCATGCGCAGCAGTACTTCGTAGCGTTCCTGGGCGGCACCGGTGCCCAGGGGCTCGATGCGCTGGGCAAAGAGTACCAGCCGGCCCGTCTCCAGGGCCTGCTTGATCCGCGAGACCCACTGCATCTCGTTGTGGCGCTGCTGCAGCTCGCGGTCGTCGGGCTCGTAGAAATGGATGCGGTTGCGTCCCTTCTCCTTGGCCAGCGAGCAGGCGAGATCGGCGGTGGCCAGCACGGTGGCCAGATCCGGGGTGTTGGTGGTGATCGGCGCAACGCCGATGCTGGCGCTGAGCTGGAAGACCTGGTCCTCCCAGACGAAGCGGAACTCGCCGATGACCTTGTGGATCGCCCGGGCGCGTTCCAGCGCACCGATGGCCTGGCAGTCATGGAGCAGGATGCCGAATTCGTCGCCCCCCAGCCGGGCCACCACGTCCGTCGTAGGCGTGGCCCGACCCAGTTCGGCACCGAGTTGGCGGAGGACCTCGTCTCCGGCCACATGGCCACAGGTGTCGTTGATGAGCTTGAACTGGTCCAGGTCCACGTAGAGCATCGCATGGCGAACCCGGCGGCGCTGCGCATCGCTCAACGTGGCCCCCAGCCTGCGCTCGAACTCCCGGCGGTTCAACAGGCCGGTGAGGCTATCGTGCCGGGCCTGGTAGCGCAGCTGCTCCTCGGCCATCTTGCGTGCGCTGATGTCGGTACAGATGGCCACGTAGCGTGGCGGCGAGCCCGAGGCGTCCACGAATGGGACGCAGGTGGCGTTGAGCCACAGCAGGCCGCCGTCGGCCCGTTTGTGGCAGATCTCTCCATGCCAGACGCGGCCGGCCCGGACGGTATCCCACATCTGGTCGAAAGTGGCCGTGTCGTCCCTGGGCCAGAAGGCATGGTAGCTGTGCCCGAGCAGTGCCTCACGCGGCAGGCCCACGCCGGCGCAGAACTTGTCGTTGGCGTAGGTGATGACGCCGTCTGGGTTCAGGACCACCACGATGGCGTGCTGATCCATGGCGAACTTCTGGAAGTGCATGTCGGCCAGTGCCGTCTGCAGGCGTGAAGAGGTCATGCGCAGGCGCACCAGTATCACCGTGAGATAGGCCAGCAGGGCCAGAGCCGCCGCGTAGAGCATCCAGCGATAGTGCTCGATGGCGAGGATCAACATGTCCCGCTGCGTCGTAAAGGCCCGGTACAGACGGCCAAGCCGCTCGCCCAAGGGCACGCGTTCGATCTCCATCACCAGTCCGTCCACCTCCGGCTTGAGCTTCATCACCGAGGTGGTGAGCGCCACGAAACGATCGAGGTCTGCGCTGAGCAGTGACTGCACCGAGTCTGCGGCCGTGCGCAGCTGCTCCAGGTGGCTGGCCAGCGACGGCGGGACCTGGCCGTTCTCGGCGAGTAGCTGGAGGGCCTCCTTGGTGGTCCGTTCCACGATGGCCACCAGGTCGCGACGCAAGGGCCACTCCAGGACCGGATCGCGCTCAATGGCGTCCACCAGTTCCTGGGCGGCCTGGGGAAGGTAACGCAGGTTGAAACGCAACACGGCGTTTTTGCTCTTGAAGTCCTCCACCAGGGATCGCTTGTGTTGCACGAGCTGTGCGAGCGTCCAAGGTGCGTCTTCCTCTTGGACTTCTGCCGGATTGCCCACTTGGGTGCGGTGCCGCTCGAAACGCTGCATCAGCTCACGTAGCCGGGCGCTCGCCTCCACGATGCCGTCGTAGTTCCAGCTCAGGCCGAGCCGGGTCTCCAGAACGCGGCGGGTGAGCAAGGCGTTGGTCTCCCTGAGCTCGATCAGGTCTGCGGAAATCGCCGCATAGCGCTCCACGGGGACCCGACCGAGAAACAGCAGGAGGGTGAGCAGTGCCGCGATGAAGAAGCCCAATGCTGCATAGATCCAGCTGCGTTTCATGGCTGGTGGCCGACGCGTGACCCGGTGAGGCTGTCGAGGAATGCCACCAGGCAGCGCAGTTCCTCCTCCGCAAGGGCGCGCCCCAGCTGCAGGTCTGTGACGCGTGCCACGACCTCTTCCAATGTGGCAGCCGACCCATCGTGCAGATAAGGGGCAGTGAGTGCCACGTTACGCAGGCTTGGGACGCGGAATACGCGCCGGTCGGCTTCGCGGCCAGTGAGCCGGTACCGTCCGAGCTCGGAAGGGAGCAAGGCGTTGCGTCCCGGAGATGGCTCACTGAAAAGGCCCAGACGTGCGACCAGGTTGCCCCCCACATTGGCGCCCTGGTGACAAGAGATGCAGCCATAGCGCTGGAACAGCGCCAACCCACAGCGGGCTTCCTTGCTCAGTGCGCCGCGCTCTCCCCGTAGATAGCGGTCGAACGGCGCGTCGGGCGTGATCAGCGTGCGTTCGAAGGCAACGAGGGCATCACGCAGATTGGCAGCCGTGACACCCTCGGGATACACCTGTGCAAAGCCGGCGGCGAAGTTCCCGTCGTCGCGCAACCGCGTCACGATCTCCGCCCAGTCGCCGTCCATGCAACGTGGATCTTCCACTACCGCCTGTAGCTGGTTTTCGAGCGTCTCGTGCTGCGCCAACCAGCCGAATGCGAAGTTGAACTGGACATTGAGCAGGGTGGGT
>JALVEU010000028.1 GCA_027030565.1 Gammaproteobacteria bacterium
CATGGTGGCCGGTCCCCAACGCCCGGCACAGACACATCGCCGGTTGCGCGTGGCCACCAAGTATGTCCAGAGCACGCGACGCTACTATGCCACTTTGGGCCAGCAGGTGGAAATCGTTAAACTGTACGGTTCCATGGAGCTCGCGCCGTTGGTGGGGCTCGCGGACCGCATCGTGGACCTCGTGGACACCGGGAATACCTTGCGGGCCAATGGATTGGTGCCGCTGGAGCATATCGCGGACATCAGCTCGCGACTGGTGGTGAACAAGGCGGCGATGAAGATGAAGCACGCGTCCGTCAGTGCGCTGGTGGACGCCTTGCGGGAGGCCGTGCAGCGCACGGACCAGGAACCAGCATGAAATACAGAACCGACGATCTGCGCATCCGGGAGATCCGCGAGGTCAGCCCGCCGGAGCAGGTGCATCGGGAGTTTCCCATCACGGAGGCGGCTGCCGAGACGGTCTTCCGCGCGCGCGAGGCCATCCACCGGATCCTCACTGGGGCGGACGACCGGTTGGTGGTGATCGTGGGTCCGTGCTCCATCCACGATCCGCAGGCCGCGCGTGACTATGGTGCACGGCTCAAGCGTCTGCGTGACGAGCTGGCCGGCGACCTGGAGATCGTCATGCGGGTCTATTTCGAGAAGCCACGCACCACCGTGGGCTGGAAGGGGCTCATCAACGATCCGGACCTGGACGGCAGCTTCAACATCAACAAGGGCCTGCGCCTGGCGCGCAGCCTTCTGCTGGATCTGAACCGCGGGGGGTTGCCGGCCGCCACGGAATACCTGGACCTCATCAGCCCTCAGTACGTGGCCGACCTCGTGGCTTGGGGTGCCATCGGTGCGCGGACCACCGAGAGCCAGGTGCACCGCGAGCTGGCCTCCGGACTGTCCTGCCCGGTGGGGTTCAAGAACGGAACCGATGGGGATCTGCAAATCGCCATCGACGCCATCCGCTCGGCCGCCCAGCCGCACCATTTCCTGTCGCTCACCAAGGCGGGCCGCTCGGCCATCTTCTCCACCACGGGCAACGACGACTGCCATGTGATCCTCCGCGGCGGCCGGGAGCCCAACTACGACGCACGCAGCGTAGAGGCGGCCTGCCGGCGCCTCGAGGCCGCCGGCCTGCGCCCACAGGTGATGATCGACTGCAGCCATGCCAACAGCCGCAAACAGCCGGAGCGCCAGGTGGCGGTGGCCCGCGACGTGGCCGGGCAGATCGCTGCGGGCGACCGGCGCATCATCGGGGTCATGCTGGAGAGTCACCTGGTGGCGGGTCGCCAGGACGCCGTGCCCGGCAGGCCCCTGACCTATGGGCAGAGCATCACCGATCCGTGCATCGGCTGGGACGACACCGACCCCATCCTGCACGAGCTGGCGGCTGCCGTGCGGGCGCGCCGCAGTGCCGTGCGTGCCGCTGCGGCGGCCGGATGAGGCGCCAGGTGGATACGACATGAACGCCTCGCTGCGGCTGCGGCGGCTGTCCACGGCCTCTACCGGGTTCGAACGCGAGCTGGACCAGTTGCTCGCCCAGGATGCGGGTGCCGATCCCCGGGTCCTGGCGACGGTTCAGGAGATCCTCGATCGGGTGCGCCGAGAAGGGGATCGGGCGGTGTTGGACTATACCCGTCGCTTCGACGGGATCGAGGCGGGCGCCCTCGGCGAGCTGGAGTTGCCTGTCGCACGGCTGCAGGCCGCTGCTCGGGCCATTCCAGCCGATCGCCGCGAGGCCCTGGAGACGGCCGCCGAGCGTATTGCCCGCTACGCCGATCGACAGCGGATCGAGCCCTGGTCGTATCGGGAGCCGGACGGCACCCTGCTGGGGCAGCAGGTCCAGCCGCTGGACCGAGTGGGCCTGTACGTGCCGGGGGGCAAGGCGGCCTACCCCTCTTCCGTGCTCATGAACGCTGTGCCGGCCAAGGTGGCCGGTGTGCCCGAGGTGGTGATGGTGGTACCGACGCCCGGGGGTGAGACCGACTCGATGGTCCTGGCCGCCGCCCACGTTGCGGGGGTCGACCGCGTGTTCACCATCGGGGGCGCTCAAGCGGTGGCGGCGCTCGCCTACGGTACCGAGACCGTGCCGGCAGTGGACAAGATCGTCGGGCCCGGCAACATCTATGTGGCCACCGCCAAGCGGCTGGTCTACGGTCAGGTGGGGATCGACATGATCGCGGGCCCCTCCGAGATCCTGGTCATCTGTGACGGGCAGACCCCTGCCGAGTGGATCGCTGCGGACCTGTTCTCCCAGGCCGAGCACGACGAGCAGGCGCAGGCGATCCTGCTCTCGCCGGACGCCGCGTTCCTGGACGCCGTGGCCGAGGCCATGGAGGCCCTGCTGGCCAGGATGCCACGGGCGGCGATCATACGCGCCTCCCTGGAGGCCCGTGGTGCGCTGATCCAGGTGCGCGACCTGGCCGAGGCTGCCGAACTCGCCAACCGCATCGCGCCGGAGCACCTGGAGCTCTCGGTGGCCGAACCCGAGGCCCTGGCGCAGCGCATCCGCCATGCAGGGGCCATCTTTCTCGGGCGCTACACGGCCGAGGCCCTGGGTGACTACTGCGCGGGTCCCAACCACGTGCTGCCCACCGCGCGCACGGCCCGCTTCTCCTCGCCACTGGGTGTGTACGACTTTCAGAAACGCACCAGCCTCATCGGTTGCTCGCCCGAAGGGGCCGCCCGGCTGGGACGAACCGCTGCGGTGTTGGCTCGCAGCGAGGGCCTGACGGCCCATGCGGTCTCGGCCGAGCAGCGTATCCCGGGGTCGGAATGAGTGCCGAAGCACGCGCCGCGCGTTGGGTGCGGCCGCAGATCCGCGCGCTGCAGGCATACCATGTCCAGGATCCCGGTGAGGCCATCAAGCTGGATGCCATGGAGAATCCCTACCGGTTGCCGGACGAACTGGTCCCGGCGTGGCTGGACCGGCTGCGCCGGGTGCCCCTGAACCGCTATCCGGATCCAGCGGCACGTGCGCTGCGCGGGCGGTTGCGGGCCCAGCTGGGACTGGGCACCGAGGCGGAGCTCATCTTCGGCAACGGCTCCGACGAGCTCATCCAGGTGATCCTGCTGACCCTGGCCGGTCCCGATCGCGTGGTGCTGGCGCCGGCGCCGACCTTCGTCATGTACCGCATGATCGCCCTGTTCGCGGGCATGCGCTACGTGGAGGTGCCCTTGCGTCCCGGGGACTTCGCCCTGGACACGGAGGCCATGCTCGCGGCACTGGAGGCCGAGCGACCGGCCGTGGTGTTTCTGGCCTACCCCAACAACCCCACGGGCGGTCGCTGGCCGCGGGCGGAGGTCGAGCGCATCGTGGCGGCCGCGCCCGGGCTGGTGGTGGTGGACGAGGCCTATGCCCCGTTTGCCGACGACAGCTTGCTCGATGCGGTGGGGCAGTGGGACAACCTGGTGGTCATGCGCACTTTCTCCAAGCTGGGTTTGGCCGGGCTGCGCCTGGGTTATGTCGTGGGACCGCCGGCCTGGATCCATGAGTTCGACAAGGTTCGGCTCCCGTACAACATCAATGCGCTCACCCAGGCCAGCGCGGATTTCGCCCTCGAGCATGCCGAGGTGTTCGAGGCCCAGGCAGCGCGCATCCGTGCCGAACGCTCCCGCCTGCTCGATGCGCTGGCCGCCATACCGGCCGTAGCGCCCTATCCCAGCGAGACCAACTTCGTCCTGTTTCGCGTGCCCCGGGGACAGGGCCGGGCCGTCTTCGAACGACTGCGGGCGCAGGGGGTGCTCGTCAAGGATCTGAGTGGTCAGGCAGGACTCGAGGATCATCTGCGGGTCACCGTGGGCACTCCGGCGGAAAACCAGGCCTTTCTCAAGGCCTTACACACTGCCTTGGCGGCCCACCCGCCCGGGACGGGCTGAGCGGCGGTACTCGGCCCGTATCCGCTCAGGCCATGAGGGCCTGCAGCAGGTTCCGATACGCGTCCACCACGGGGAGCCTGGGGGCGAACTCGCACAACGGGGCGCGACGCTCACCCATCCGCTCCACATGGGCCGAATAGGGGATCTCGATGGGCAGGAGCTCCGGGATTTCGCGGGTCAGGGTGTCGACCAGCGTCCGATGCATGCTCCGGCGTCGGTCCACCATGGAGAAGAAGGGATGACGCAGCAGGCGGTGCAGTCCCTGGGCGGTCAGGTGGTCCTGCAGCTGGTGGTAGGTGCGGACCGAGAGGGTGGTGGGAATCAGGGGTACCACCAGGGCGTCGGCGGCATGGCAGACGGCCTCCGAGGTGAGCGTGATACCCGGTGCACAGTCGAGCAGGATCAGGTCGTAGTCGCCCTTGATCGGTTTGAGCAGTTTGCGGATGCGGGCGTGCGGCTTGCGCGTCTCGGCCAGGTCCAGGTCCAGGTTGCGATACGAGAAATCGGCGGGGATGAGGTCCAGGCCACTGTAGTCCGTCCCCTTGATCACTTCCTCCAGGGGGCGCTTGCGCAAGATGAGCTTGCGGCCGCCGCCCTTCACGCGCGGACGGACTCGATAGTAGAACGAGGTGGCCCCTTGGGGATCCAGGTCCCAGAGCAAGGTGCGATAGCCTTCGGCGGCGGCCAGATAGGACAGGTTCACCGCCGTGGCCGTCTTCCCCACGCCACCTTTGATGTGATAGAGGGCCAGGATACGGCTCATGGGTGGTGCCCTTCTTTGAACAGCCTGCGAAAGCGCTTGCGCGTAGGTTTGCTATCGAAGCCGGTGAATCGCCCGGCGAACGCCTCGCGTACGCGCCGGGCGCGTATCTCCAAGGAGCGCAACAGGGCCTCCATGGCGCGAGCCGTCAGCTCCGTGAGCTCGCCGCGCTCACCCAGCCTTTGGCGAAGATGCTCCAGTGTCGCACGATGTACGGCGAGGTCCTGGTATTCGCCGAGATTGTCCTGTAGACGTTTGAGGTCCCGGATCGCCGCCTCGAGGGGCTCCTGGGGGTAGAGGCTGGAAAACGCCTCCAGCAGATAACGGAGCTTCTTGCACGTCTTACGCAGCTCGTGCAAGGCCTCCGGCGGGCTTGTCTGGTCGATGGCTCGACCCTCACGAAGCGCACGGCGAAACAGCTTCCAGATCCGGCGGCTCGCCACTTCGATGACCGGGCGGTCCGCGTGGACTGGTTCCGTGTAGGCTGGGGGCGGGGCTTGGAGAAAGGCGCGCCACCCGGCCATGAAATCCTTGTAGCGCCGGCCGTCCAGGGCCTGGACCAGGGCTCGGTGACCGGCCCGTTTCTCTTCCAGCACCAGGGCGTGGAGCGGCTCCAGGCCTGGTCTCAGCGCTTCTGGAATGGATGCGCGATACCTGGGCAGCTCCAAGAGATAGACGTCCATGTCGCGCACGGGGGACGTGAGCATGGAGATCCAGCGCAGTTCTTCCCTGAATCCCTCAAGTGGCGCCTCGGGAAAGACGCGCTTGATTTGGGTGA
>JALVEU010000029.1 GCA_027030565.1 Gammaproteobacteria bacterium
CCTGTGGCGGATTCTCCTACGGGGACGTGCTCGGGGCCGGAGGCGGGTGGGCCAAGTCGATCCTGTTCAACGCCCGCGCCCGGGATGTATTCGAGGCCTTCTTCCACCGTGAGGACACCTTCGGGCTGGGCGTGTGCAACGGCTGCCAGATGCTCGCCCAGCTCAAGGACCTGATCCCCGGGGCCGCCTGCTGGCCGCGGTTCGTGCGCAACCGTTCCGAGCAGTTCGAGGCGCGGCTCAGCCTGGTGGAGGTCCTGCCGTCGCATTCCATCCTGTTGCGGGACATGCAGGGCTCGGTGCTGCCCATCGCGGTGGCGCACGGCGAGGGGCGGGCGCTGTTCACCGAAAACACCGCGCAGGCCGTGATGGACGCGGGCCTGGTGGCGCTGCGCTACGTGGACAATACCGGCAAGCCCACGGAGCGCTATCCTTACAATCCAAACGGCTCCCCGCTGGGTATTACCGGACTCACCACCACCGACGGGCGCTTCACCATCATGATGCCGCATCCGGAGCGCGTGTTTCGCAGCGTACAGTTCTCCTGGTACCCGGACGACTGGGGAGAGCAGGGCCCTTGGTTGAGGTTGTTCCTGAACGCCCGGGTGTGGGTGGGCTGAAACACTGCAGCACGGACGATGGAGACGTCGCTGCGGCGGGATCCACGCCTTTTTGCGCTGCATCCGGTCGAGTGTGCTATTACGTACGTACACGGACGATGCCCACCAACCGCCCGCCGGGCGAAAGGAGTCTGCCCATGCTCATCCGTGTGAAACGGCGCAGCGACCCGAAACCTTCGGAGCTCACGCCCAAGTCGGTCTACGAGGACCGGCGGCGGTTCCTGAGGACGGCCGCGGTGGCCGGGGCGAGTGCCGCCTTCCCTGGGCTTCTGGTCTCGGGAGCGGCCCGGGCGGGGCGAAAGCTCCCCAGGGTCCGGCACAACCCCGACTACAGCACCGACGAGACCTGGACCGACTACGACGACATCACGAGTTACAACAACTTCCTCGAACTGGGCACAGGAAAGGAGGATCCCAAGGAGAACGCCCACCGGCTGAAGACACGCCCCTGGTCCGTGGCCGTGGAGGGGGAGTGCGAACGGCCCGGAGTCTATGACCTGGAGGACTTCGTCAAGCCGCACCGGCTCGAGGAGCGGGTCTATCGGCTGCGCTGCGTGGAGGCGTGGTCCATGGTCATCCCGTGGGTGGGCTTCGAGCTGCGCACGGTGTTGAAAGCGGCCCGGCCCACGTCGAAGGCCAAGTATGTGGCCTTCGAGAGTGTGTACGACCCCAAGAACCTCCCGGGCCAGCGGCGCCGGATCCTGGACTGGCCGTACAAGGAAGGCCTGCGCATGGACGAGGCCATGCACCCGTTGACCATCCTGGCCGTGGGTCTCTACGGGGAGGTGCTGCCCAACCAGAACGGCGCCCCGCTGCGGGTGGTCGTGCCCTGGAAGTACGGATTCAAGAGCGCCAAGTCCATCGTCCGCATACGCCTGGTGGAGAAGCAGCCGCCCACCACCTGGAACACCCTGGCCCCGGACGAATACGGCTTCTATTCCAATGTGAACCCTGAGGTGGACCACCCGCGTTGGAGTCAGAAGAAAGAGCGCCGCATCGGCGAGTTCTTCAAGCGCAGGACGTTGCCGTTCAACGGCTACGCCGACGAAGTGGCCCATCTCTATGCGGGGATGGATCTGCGCAAGTACTATTGAGTCCATGCGAAACTTCAGCTCCTCGCGTTGGCTGCGGTTCGGCCTGAAGCCGGCCGTGTTCTTGCTGGCCCTGGCGCCCATCGGGCTCGTCGTCTGGGACGCCTGGCAGGATGCCTTGGGCGCGAACCCCATCGAGGCCGTCACGCACCGCACGGGCGACTGGACGCTGCGGTTCTTGCTCCTGACCTTGGGGATCACGCCGCTGCGCCGGATCACTGGCTGGCGGTGGCCGATGCGCTTTCGCCGCATGCTGGGGTTGTTCGCCTTCTTCTATGCGACCCTGCACCTGGCGACCTGGTTGGTGCTGGATCAATTCTTCGACTGGCAGGCCATCGTCGAGGACATCGTCAAGCGGCCCTACATCACCGTGGGTTTCACTGCATGGCTCCTGCTGGTACCGCTGGCGGCCACCTCCACGCGTGGCATGATGCGTCGTCTGGGCAGCCGCTGGGTGCGCCTGCACCGTCTGGTGTACCTGGTCGCCGTGCTGGGTGTGCTGCATTTCTGGTGGCTGGTCAAGGCCGATGTACTGGAACCGGCGGTCTATGCCCTGATCCTCTCGGCGCTGTTGGGCTATCGCATGTTCGCCAACCGGCGCACCCGGCTGCGCAGTCCGGTCACCGCCTGAGCCATGCCGGCCCCCCGGCCGCATGCGCTGGAGGTTCGCTTTCCCGGCGGCACCGGGGCCTTGCTGGACGGGAGGCTGGATCTCCCCCTGGAGGATCCACGCGCCTGGGTCGTCATGGCCCACTGCTTCACCTGCAACAAGCACTATCTCGCCCTGTCGCGCATCGCGCACCACTGGGTGCGCGCCGGTCTAGCGGTGCTGCGGTTCGACTTCACGGGGACCGGCGAGAGTCGGGGACGGTTTTCCGAGGCCACGTTCTCCACTTACGTGGCGGACCTGCAGGCGGCGGCCGAGCACCTGCGTCGTCACTACGCTCCGCCCACGGCGCTGTTCGGCCACAGTCTCGGTGGGGCGGCGGCGCTGGCCGCGGCGCCCTCGATTCCCGAGGTGGGGGCCGTGCTGACGCTGGCCGCCCCCAGCTCCCCCGCGCAGCTCCTGGACCATTTCCGGCATGTGCTGCCACGCATCGAGGCCGAGGGCGAGGCGCGCGTGGAGATCGGCGGTCGCAGCTGGCGCCTGACCCGGGCGTTCGTGGACGACCTGCACCGCCACGATCTGCGTGCCGCCCTGCGCAAGTGGGCCGGTGCGCTGGCGTTGTTCCACGGTCCCCAGGATCGAGTGGTCCCCGTGGAACATGCCGAGCGCCTGCTGGGTTGGGCGCCGGCGGCGCGTGCGCTGGTGCTCTTGGAAGGGGCCGACCACCTGCTCACCGAGCGTGCCGACGCAGAGCTCGTGGCCGCCATGGGAAAGGGCTGGATCCTGCGCTATGCGCCGCCTGCGTAGTCGAGGACGAACTGGCGGGCCGTACGCCCGCTGCGCGCGCCTCGCCGCAGGGCCCATTGCAGGGCGGCGGCCCGCGCCTGCGGCGTGAGCGGGCCGGCGCCGAGGCGCTCCATCCAGTGGGCCACTACGGCCAGATACTGCTCCTGGGAGAACGGCGGGAAGGACAGCCACAGGCCGAAGCGGTCCGAAAGGGAGATCTTCTCTTCCACCGCCTCGCCGGGATGGATCTCCCCGGCTTCGCTGCGCGTATCCAGGTTGTCGCCCATGGGCTCCGGGAGCAAATGGCGGCGGTTGGACGTCGCATAGACCACCACGTTCTCGGGTTGTGCCGCCACCGATCCCTCCAGGGTGGCTTTCAGGGCCCGAAAGGCCGGGTCGTCCGCATCGAAAGAGAGGTCGTCCGCGAACAGCACGAAGCGTTCCGGACGGCCACGCAGCGGCTCGACGATGTCCGGCAGACGGGTCAACTCGTGGCGGTCCACCTCGATCAGCCGCAAGCCCCGGGCGGCGAATTCGCTCAGCATGGCCTTGACCAGCGAGGACTTGCCCGTGCCACGTGCCCCCCACAGGAGCGCATTGTTGCACGGTCGCCCGGCGACGAAGCGCGCGGTGTTGCGGGCGAGTCGGGCGTGCTGATCTTCCAGATGTAACAGGTCCGACGGCTCTACGCGATGGACCTCCTGCACGGGAACCAACCCCTTGCGGGGGTCCCAGCGGTAGGCCAATGCCGACCCGTCTGGCGCAGCAGGCGGGGTAGGGAGCATCTGCTCCAGCCGTCGCAGGAGGGCCTCGGCACGCTCCATGAGTGCGGCCGGATCACCGTTCATGAGTGATGGAGTCCGAACAGGCGCCGAGAAGGGCTTAGGATGACTGCGGTACGGGTCACGGCGTCCTCGGGATGGCGAGCGGGTCTCAGGGACGGTCCGAACGCGGCGCATGGCGATGCGTGCACCGCACCGGGACGCCGCCAGCGCATTATACTTAGTTACACCGGGTCGCGGCTCGCGACCGCCCCCACGGGAGACGGCGCCATGAAGGAGCAATACCCGCCGCGTCGATTGTCCCGCCTGTCGCCGCAGGCCGGGCTGCGACATCCCCCGCAGCCCCCCGAATTGGTGCATCTGGACAGCCCGGCGCTGGCGGTCATGACCTCGTTCGACCGCGTGTGGCCGGTGACGGTGGCGCCCGAGATGTCCATCGACGCGGCCCTGGACCGCATGAAGCGGGCCGGCGTGCGGCTGCTCTTGGTAATCGGTCCCGAAGGCGAGATCGCCGGGTTGGTCAGTGCCGAGGACCTCATGGGCGAGCGCCCGATCCGGATCTCGGAGGAGCAGCGGATACCTCGCGCACAGATCACCGTGCAGCAGGTGATGCTCCCGGCCGGGGAGGTCCGGGTGCTGGACCTGCGCTCGGTGCGCGACGCCCAGGTGGGACACATCCTGGCCACGCTCGACGCCCTGGGTCGGCAGCACGTACTGGTGGTGGAGCACGACGCCCCCACGGGCGCTCAGACCGTGGTCGGGCTGTTTTCCCGCACCCACATCGCCAAACGCATGCTGCGCGAGGAGTGGCACTCGCTGCGCGCAGCCCCCTCGCTGGCCGCCATGCTGCGCAGCACCGACTGAGGCGCGCCAACCCGGGCCCGGTTCGTACAATAGGGTCATGTCATCCTCCCTGCCGTTGTCCCGCCGTGCGGCGGAGATCGAACCCTTTCGCGTCATGGACCTGTTGGCGCGCGCACGCACCCTGGAGGCCCAGGGGCGCTCCATCGTGCACATGGAGATCGGTGAACCCGACTTCCCCACCCCGGATCCGGTGATCCTGGCAGGGGTCAAGGCGCTGGCCGAGCGCCGCACGCACTACACGCCAGCCCTGGGACTAGGAGAGCTGCGCGAGGCGATCGCCCGAGACTACCAGCGCAGGGAGGGGGTTCTCGTGGACCCGGAGCAGATTGCGGTCACACCGGGGGCATCCGGTGCCCTGCAGCTGGTGTTGGCGACGCTCCTCGATCCGGGCGATGAGGTGCTCACCGCCGATCCGGGCTATCCGTGCAACCGGCATTTCGTGCGCGTCCTCGACGGTCGTCCCAGAGGGATCCCCGTAGACGCCGAGACCGCCTGGCAGATCACCGAAGCGCATCTGGCGGCGCACTGGTCGTCTGCCACCCGGGCCGTGCTGGTGGCAAGTCCCGGCAACCCCACCGGGACGCTGATCTCGGCCGCAGAGCTGCAGGCCTTGAGCCGGTATACGGCGGAACGGGGGGCTGCGCTCATC
>JALVEU010000030.1 GCA_027030565.1 Gammaproteobacteria bacterium
GAGTGCCTGAGGTGCACGGTGCGGTACGGGGGCGCAGGAATGCCATCCGCTCCATGGGCTCGCCGGGCACCGTCAAGGGTGCCGTCGTAGACCGTATGGGGCGAGGCAGAGGCGGGGAGAGCGGTCTGCGGGGCGCCCCGCAAAAAACCTTCGGTGAGCCGGCCGGGGACACCCCACGCTGTCCGGTGGTGCATCGCGTCCGCCGGTGAGGTCTGTGCGTCGGGTAGATTGTGAGGGGAGCAATGCGATTCGGAATCACGCTTCGACGGGCGGGCTCGTTGGCGCTCGTCCTGTGGCTTGGATTGGCGGCCGCGGTGCCGGTCGCAGGGCAGGGGTTGCCGGGCGCTGTTACGCGTGAGCTCGGCAAGGGGAAGATTCCCCGCAAGGCGCTGAGTGTGTTCGTGCAAGAGACCGCAGGGCACCGGCCGTTGCTCACAGTCAACGCGGACGTGGCGCGCAATCCCGCTTCCACCATGAAGCTGGTCACCACCTTCGCCGCCCTGGACAGCTTGGGTCCTGCCTACACCTGGGACACCGAGGTCTACGTCACCGGACCCGTGCGCAACGGGGTGGTCCAGGGGGATCTGGTGATCCGGGGCCACGGCGATCCGTTCCTGGTACCGGAGTTCCTGTGGCGGCTGGTGCGAGGGCTGCGGGAGAAGGGGCTGCGCCGCATCCGGGGCGACGTGGTGATCGACAACGGGTACTTCCGGCCGGAACCCGAGCTCAACCGTCCGCTGGACGCCAAGGTGTACCGCGCCTACAACGCCTCGGCCGATGCGCTGCTCGTGAACTTCCAGAGCGTGCGCTTCCGGTTCGTGCCGGACGAGGCGGGTGGGCGCGTGCGGATCGCCACCTTTCCCGAGTTCACCAACCTCGAGGTGGTCAACCGCCTGCGGTTCGTCCACAAGCCCTGCGGCAACCGGCTCAGCCGGATTCGCATGCAGGTGGAACGCCGCAGCGACGGGACCACGGTCACCTTCAAGGGCGACTATCCGGCCAAGTGCGGGGAATGGAGCATCGTGCGCGTGGTCATGGAGCCGCAGGCGGCGATCTATGGTGCGTTCCGGTCTCTGTGGGCGGAGACGGGTGGGGAGATCGACGGGGGGATGCGGCTGGGGCCGGTGCCGGCGGGGGCCGAGCGGGTCCTGGAGCTCGAGTCGCGGCCCATCGCCGAGATCGTGCGCAGCGTGAACAAGTTCAGCAACAACGTGATGGCACGTCAGGTGTTTCTCACGCTGGGGGCGGAGCTGCAGGGTGTGCCCGGCACCTATGCCAAGGGCCGAGCGGCCGTCGACCAGTGGCTGCGGGACAAGGGCCTGCTGTTTCCCGAGCTGGTGATGGAGAACGGCTCCGGGCTGTCGCGCAAGGCGCGCATCTCGGCGCGCAACATGGGCAGGTTGCTGCTCACGGCCTACCGCAGTCCATTGATGCCGGAATTCGTTTCCTCCTTGCCCATCGTGGGCGTCGATGGCACCATGAGAAAACGCATGAACGAGACGTCCGTGGCCGGGCGTGCGCACATCAAGACAGGGACTCTGCGGGATGCCAGCGCCATTGCTGGCTACGTGAAGGCACGAAGCGGCAAGGACTACGTGGTGGTGGTGTTCCTCAACCACAAGCGTGCCCGGGGATATCGCGCGCGCGCCGTCCAGGATGCAGTGGTCCGGTGGGTCTACGGACATTGAGACGGCGCCCCGGCCACCTCTGAGGCCATTCGCCGGCCTTTGCGCATGCGCCATGGCCGGGGCGAAGGGGGATTCGTCGCGGCACGCACGCTCGGTCCGGATTGGGGGATAGTTGAGATGAAGGATCCCAAGGGGCTCGGCGCGCACGTGCGGGCCGCGCGGGGGTATTCGGCGCCATGAATGTGGGCAAGTTCCTGCAGCGGCTGCGCACCCGCACCACGGTGTTCGTCCACGACCTGGTCATGATCCCCGTCGCCTGGTTGGCGGCGTTCTTCCTGCAGCTCGATTTCCAGCCCATCTCCAGCGGGGATCTCTCCTACGTGGTGGGCGGGCTGCTGGTGGTGCTGCCGTTGCAGGTGAGCCTGTTCTGGTATTACGGCCTGTATCGGGGGGTGTGGCGCTTCGCCTCCCTGCCCGACATGATCCGGATCGTCAAGGCGGTGGGTATCGGCACGCTGGGCGTGATGGCGGCGGTGGCCTTCGTGCCCACCCTTCAGGAAGTGCCGAGGGCGGTGCCGGTACTCTACGGCGTGTTGCTGGTCGCACTGGTCAGCGGACCCCGCTTCCTGTATCGGTGGTTCAAGGATCATCACTTCCGCCTGGAGGCCGGCCCCCGAGTGCTCATCGTCGGGGCCGGGCGCGCGGGTGAGATGCTGGCGCGCGAGCTGCTGCGCACGCGCGAGGGCAACTACCAGCCCATCGCCTTCGTGGACGACGATCTGCGCAAGCGCGGCAAGGAGCTGCAAGGGATCCGTGTGCTGGGACCGGTCGATCGGATCCCCGGGCTGGTGCAGGAGCTGTGGATCGATCTCATCATGCTGGCGGTGCCCTCGGCCAGCGCGGCGCAGATGCGGCGCATCGTCGAGATCTGTGAGCGGGCCGGCGTGCCGTTCCGTTCCGTGCCGCGGCTCGAGGACCTCATCACCGGGCGCGGTGCGATCCAGCAGCTGCGCGAGATCGCCATCGAGGACCTGCTGGGCCGCGATCCCGTGGCGCTGAATCGTGACGAGATCCGCGGTGGACTGTCCGGTCGGGTGATCCTGGTCACCGGGGCCGGCGGCTCCATCGGCACCGAGCTGTGCCGGCAGTTGGCCCGATACGGGGCCCGCTCGCTGGTGCTGGTGGAGAACAGCGAGTACAACCTCTACCGGGTCGGTCTGGAGCTGCGCCAGGAGTTTCCCCACCTGGAGATCCACGAGCACCTGTGCGACGTGCGCGATCCGGTGGCGGTGGATCGCATCATGAGCCGCAACCGGCCGCAGGTGGTGTTCCATGCCGCAGCTTACAAGCACGTGCCCATGCTGCAGGGCCAGTTGCGCGAGGCGGTCGCCAACAACGTGTTGGGCACACGCGTGGTGGCCGAGGCGGCCGAGCGCTGTGGCGCGGAGAAGTTCGTGCTGATCTCCACCGACAAGGCCGTCAATCCCGTCAACGTCATGGGCGCCACCAAGCGCGCCGCCGAAATCTTCTGTCAGAACTTCGGCCGGCAGCGTCGCACCACCCGTTTCATCACGGTGCGTTTCGGCAACGTGCTGGGTTCGGCGGGCAGCGTGGTGCCCTTGTTCCGCCAGCAGATCGAGTCGGGTGGACCGGTCACGGTCACACACCCGGAGATGCTGCGCTACTTCATGACCATCTCCGAGGCCTGCCAACTCATCATGCAGGCCTCGGTGCTCGGCAGGGGTGGGGAGATCTACGTGCTGGATATGGGCGAGCCGATCAAGATCCGCTACCTGGCCGAGCAGATGATCCGTCTGGCGGGCAAGGAGCCCGGCAAGGACATCCGCATCGTCTACACCGGCATGCGTCCCGGCGAGAAGCTCAACGAAGAGTTGTTCCACGAGAAGGAACGGTTGACCGGGACCAGCCACAACAAGATCCTGCTCTCCTCGTCGCGCGAGTTCGACTGGGAGGCGCTCAACGTGCTCCTCGACGAGATGGCCGAGGCATGCGGGGCCTACGACGAGGAACGGTTGCTCCAGCTGCTCTGCACCCTGGTGCCGGAGTTCGACGTGCAGGCGGCCTCGCCCTCGCCGTCGCCGGCACGTGTGATCACATTGGGCAGCGGCCGGCAGCCGGCGGACGCCTGAACGGCTCCCGGAGTGTGGGCCGGGGCACCGGAAGACCGCCCGGTCTCTTCGACATGGATCGGCGGTGGGTTCCTGGGGCGGTCGCTGGCGACCAAATCTCCCCACGCAGGTCCAGAACGGCGTGGCGAGCGGTTTCGGACGGAACCGCAGCGCAGTGCACGCCCCGGCGAGCGTCCGTGGCGGGTGTTTGAGCGTGGACCCCGCGCCCGTGCTCGATTCTTCCATGGGGCGAAACCGGTCCCGCCGGCTGCGCCGGCTGTTGGCGGGGTTCGCGTTGGCGCTCGCGGATCTCCTCGCCCTGGTCGCCGCGCTGGTAGCGGCACGTGTGCTCCACGCGCTGGCCGCACGCTGGCTGCCCGGACACGTCACTGCCCTCGCCGACCCGCTCCAGGAGACCCTGCGAATCCAACTGTTCGGTGTATGGATCCTGGTGGCCGTGGCCTGGCTCTCCCTGCAGGGCGAGTACTGGCGCCGGCTGCCGTTCTGGGACGAGGTGCGCCGCTTGTGGCGGCTGGTGCTGGTATTGGCCGCACTGGACGCGCTGGTGCTGTTCCTCGCCAAGTGGGACTTTTCGCGGTTGTGGTTCCTTCTACTGTGGACGCTGTCGATGTCCTTCCTCCCCCTGGGGCGTGCACTCGCCCGGCGGGGCCTGGACCGGATCGGGTTGTGGAACGAACCGGTGTTGATCGTGGGCACGGGAGCCAACGCGCTGGAGACCTTGGAGGCGTTGCGGCGGGAGCACGCCTTGGGCTGGGAGGTCGAGGCCTTCGTCTCCTTGCGCCCGCATGTAGACCGGCTCGCGCATCGGGGGCGGTCCTATCCTGTGCGAAGCCTCGGGGGCGACATCGGCCGTGGGCTGGACGAGGTGTTCGCGGGACGACGGGTGGTGCTGGCGCCGGAGGAGGGTGAACTCGCCGCGATGCCGCAGCTGCTGGACCGTCTGGGGCGCCTCGGCGTGGAGGTCTCCATCGTGCCGCCGCTGCGCGGCCTGCCCTTGTTCGGCATGGACCCGATCCACTTCTTCCGTCACGAGGTGCTCATGCTGCGGGTGCGCAACAACCTCGCGCGGCCCGGGGCGCGACTGGTCAAACGCGCATTCGATCTGGCCTGTGGGGGGCTGCTGCTGATCGTGCTGGCCCCGCTGCTGGCCGGGGTCGCCCTACGCATCGCCCTGGGCGGGGGGCCGGTGCTGTTCGCGCACGAACGGGTCGGCCAGGGCGGGCGCCGGTTCCGCTGCTACAAGTTTCGCACCATGGTGCCGGATGCCGAGGCCCGGCTGGAGGCCCTGCTGCGCAATCCCGCGTGGCGGCGCCAGTGGGAGGAGAGCCGCAAGTTGAGGGACGATCCGCGCGTCACGCCCTTCGGGCACTTCCTGCGACGCACCAGCCTGGACGAGCTTCCCCAGCTCTTCAACGTGCTGCGCGGCGACATGAGCCTGGTTGGGCCCCGTCCGGTGGTGACCGAGGAGTTGGCCCGCTACGGCGAGCACGTGGCCGAATACCTGCAGGTGCGCCCGGGCATCACCGGGCTGTGGCAGATCAGCGGGCGTAGCGATGCCGACTACGACAGCCGTGTGCGGCTCGACTCCTGGTACGTGCGCAACTGGAACCTGTGGTACGACACGGTGATCCTCATGCTCACGGTGCAGAAGGTGGTGCGCGGCGAGGGTGCCTACTGAACCATGGGACGACCGGATTTCTCCATCGTCGTGTTGACCCATCGGCGCGACGATGTCCTGCAGCGCCAGTTCGAGGTGCTGGCGGCCGCCACCGCGGGGCGGGCCAGTGAGCTGATCCTCGTGGACAACAATCCGGACGACCGGGATCGGGCGCCCCCGGCGCGCCTGGGGCTCGCCTGCCGGGTGGTCAAACCGGGATGTAACCTGGGTGTGGCCGCCGGGCGCAATCGGGGCGCCGCCGTGGCCCGGGGCCGGTGGCTGGTGTTCGTGGACGACGACGCCTTGTTCGCCAGCCCCGATCCCCTGGGTGTGGTGGAGGCGACCTTCCGCCAGCACGAGGGGACCGGCATCCTCGCCTTTCGCAGCCTGGTCGGCGACAGTGGGCGCATCGACCGCAGCGAATTCCCGCATACAGACAAGCGCCGTGATCCCCTGGTGCCCTTCGACACCTTTCGTTTCATCGGTGTGGGTTTCGCCGTGCGCGCCGAGGTGTTCGATACGGTCGGCGGGTTTTGCGAGGATTTCTTCTATGGCATGGAGGAATTCGACTTCGCTTACCGGGCCATCCGCGCCGGCTTCCGGATCCGCTACGAGCCGCGTATCGTGGTGCGCCACTATCGTCACCGGGCTGGCCGCATCGCCCCCGGTGAGCGCTACTACCGGTACTGGCTCAACAAGATGAAGGTCAACTACCGCAACCTCCCGGCGCGTTATGTGTGGGGCGCGGCCTTGCCCTGGAGCGCCTATGTACTGGTCCGGGCCGGTCCCTTGGTCTTGGGGCGCGCGGTTCGCGACTTTCTGCGCTGGCGCCGCGCTGCGGCCGAGCAGCGCCAGGTGCTGGATGGCCGTGCCCTGGCCTACCTGCGCCAGGTGGGGGCGAATCTGTACCGATGAGGGGCTGGCTTGCCGAACAGGCGGCGGCAAGACTCTCGCCCGGGGTCTTTGGACGGGTGCATGCGACCTACGCCACGGCCCTGGGGCTGTCCAGGCGCATGCTGGCCCGGCGTGTCGCGCTGGACAGGCTGCTGTGGGGCGGGGAACACGCGGTGCCGGCCGCGCGCTATGCCCGGATCACGCGCAATCCGTTGCGTCCCTCCACGCGCCTGCGCGACACGCCCCACGTGCGCTTCCTCCAGGCCTACCAGCGTGAGGGCGAGCGGGTCCTGCAGCCTGGGCGCTTCGAGCAGACGGCCTATTTCGCCAACGCTGCCGAAGCCCTGGAGCTGGCGGGCGAATATTTCGGCTGCCGGCGTCGGGAGGAGCTGCCTCTCCAGGCCAGACGATTCGTGGCACAGTTCGAAGGCGCCGGCCGTGCCGCAGCCGGGGATGTGTCGCGGGATGTGAGCAGTCCCTGGGCCCCCGTGATCCTGCGTCGGATCGCCGACTCGGACGGCTGTTACGAGATCGTCGACGGCCATCACCGTCTGGCGGTGGCCTACGTGCGCGGGCAGCGCAGCTGCCGTGCCTACGTGCTGCGCGATCCCCCGGTCCACACCCCGCTGCAGGAAAAGCTACTGGACGTGTTCTGGACCGGGGGCCAGCGCTTGATCTACCAGCCGGTCGAGGCTCCGGAGCTGGGGCGAAAATGGCGGCTGGTGCGTCGGTGCTCGGACCGCCTGGGGCTCATGCAGGCCTGGCTCGCCGAACGGGCCATGCTTCCAGCCCGCGGCCTGCGCTATCTGGACGTGGGCTGTAGCTACGGCTGGTTCGTGCGCGAGATGGGGCGGTTGGGTTTCGCAGCGCAGGGGGTGGACCGCGATCCGGCTGCCCTGGAACTGGGCCGGATCGTGTACGGGCTCTCCTCGGAACAGTTGATCGAACGCAACATTGTCGACTTCCTGCAGACCACGCGGGAACGCTTCGGGGTGACTTCCTGCTTCAGCGTGATCCACCATTTTGCCCTGGGCCGGGGGCCGATCCCCGCCGAAGCCCTGCTCGGGCACTTGGATCGGATCACGGTGCATGCGCTGTTCTTCGACACCGGCCAGTCGCACGAGCGGTGGTTCCGGCAGCGGCTGCCCCAGTGGGACCGGCCGTTCATTCAGCGCTGGGTGCGCGAACACTCCAGCTTCACACGAGTCACGCCGCTGGGCGAAGACAGCGACTGGCAGCTGCCCGGTCAACGCGGCAACTACGGTCGGACCCTGTTCGTGTGCACCCGGGACTGAGGTCGCGGCCAGGGCTAGCCCCAGCGCAGCCAGGAGGTGACGCCGAGCCTGCGGCGCACCCGCCAGCCGAGCAGGGCGTTCCACACCAGCAGGTTGAGCCCCAGCGCGAGGGCGGCGCCCTCCAAGGGTATGTGGGGGATGAGCAGGACACCGGTGATGAGATGGGTGGCTGCGGCGAGCAGCAAGGCCACCAGGACGTCGCGTTCATAGCCGGCCATATTCAAGATGACGGCCACCGGGCCCATTGCGGCATTGAAGATCTGGGCCGCGCAGATCAGCGCGAGGGCCGTGTAACCCTGCTGGAACCCGGGGCCCAGCAACCGCAGCAGCCAGGGCCCCAGTGTCAGGAGCAGAGCGGTGACCAGCAGGCTCCCCGCGAAGGCCAGCTGAGTGCCCCGGGTGAGCAGCCGCTGCAGGGTGGCGTGATCTCCGGCGGCGTGCATCCGGGCGATCTGGGGTGCCAAGGGAGCGGTGGTGGTCAAGAGCACGAACGGAACCAAAGAGGCCAGCTTGCGCACCATGTCGAACACGCCCGCGTGATCGGGGGTGCTCAACAGGCCGAGCATGAGTACGCCCGCCTGTTCGTTGAACATCCCGAACACGGCGATGGAAACCAGGGGCAGGGCGCTGACCAGCCAGTGGCGGGGACGGGTCGCATGGCCTCTGCCTCCGGGCAGCATGCGATACGAGCGCCAGACGAGCCAGGCCCCGGCCAGCGTCGCGAGGCAGGCGGAGCCGAGCAGGTCCGCCAGGGCCGCGACGACATTCAATCGCCCGACCAACCAGCCCAGGAGCACCAGCGCCAGGGTGCCCGCCGGCCAGAGCAACAGCAAGGGAATCTGGGCCAGTACCGGTCGTCCCCAGCCCTGCAGGGCCCCCTGGTGGAGCTTGAGTAGGGCCAGCAGCGGGATGAGTGCCGCTGCCCAGATGAGCGGTCCGGGGTGGGTGCTCGTGCTGTAGGCGGCCCAGGCCGCGTATGCCAGCGCGGTCACCGTGGCGGTGGCTGCCACCGTGGTGTAGGCCCAGCGGTGCAGTCCGCGGACCCGCGCACAGTCCTCCGACTGCAGGGCCCGGGCAAGCTCCCGGGTGAGCAGGACGTCGAGGCCGAGCACGGCGGGCACGCTGAGCAAGTGCGCCCAGGACAGCACGTACGCGAAGCGGCCGTAACCCTCCGCACCCAGGATTCGGGCCAGCAGGACGCTGAGGGCGAAAGTGACGCCCAGTCCGGTACCCTTGACCAGGATGTTGCCTGAGGTCCCACGAATGAGCTGGCGAACGGGTGAGTCCATGGACAGGCGCAACGACGGGGTCGGGCGGCGGGGCCCGCATCATAGCGAAAGCCCATGACGGACACACGCACCCCGCGACCGATGTGCCATCCGCGGAGGTCGGTCGAACCGTCCGCGCCCGGCCCGGGCGTCGTGGAAGGGACCGAGATCCTCGTGGCCATCCCTGCCCTGAACGAGGCGGATCACATCGAGCGATGCATCCGTTCGTTGATGACCGGGGATCCGCGCCTGGGTGGGGTGCGAATGGTGGTGGCAGACGGCGGCAGCCGCGACGACACGCGCCGGATCGTGGCCCGGCTGCGTGGGGAATACCCGAATCTCAGGCTCGTGGCCAATCCGGCCCGGGTACAGGCTGCGGCCGTGAACCGGGTCGCACGCGAGGCGGGGCGCGGACGGTTCCGGTATCTGGTGCGTTGTGACGCCCACGCGCAGTACCCGCCCGGTTTCGTGATACGCGTGGTGGAGACCCTGGTGCGCACCGGCGCACAGAGCGTGGTAGTGTCCCTGGATGCCGTCGGCGAGGGCTGCTTCCAGCGCGCCAACGCATGGGTCGTGGACACGCCGCTGGGCTCGGGTGGGGCACCACACCGTGGCGGGCATCGGTCCGGATTCGTGGACCACGGGCACCACGCCGCCTTCGATCTGGAGACGTTTCTGGCCCTCGGCGGCTACGACGAGACGTTCTCCCATAATGAGGACGCGGAATACGATCGCCGCCTGACCGCGGCCGGGGGGCGGATCTATCTGGATGCGCAATGCCGGGTCCAATACGCCCCTCGGGCGACACCGATGGCGCTGGCCCGCCAGTATTTCCACTATGGCCGGGGTCGGGCGCGTACCCTGGCCAAACACGGTGGCCCATGGCGACTGCGTCAGGTGCTCCCGCTGGTCCATGGGCTGGTGCTTCCGACGGCCGTTGCAGGAGGCTTCGCGCTGCCCGCGCTCTGGCTCTACCCGGCCACGTATGCGACCGCCTTGGCTGGTGCATCGGTGTGGTTCGCGGTGCGAAGACGCTCCGTCTGCGGCCTGTGGGCCGGGGTGGCAGCGGCCCTCATGCATCAGGCCTGGGCCCTCGGATTCCTGTCCGGTTGGCCCCGTTCGACACCCTTCCAACGCCCCCGTGAGCGGGGTTGACAGGTCCAACGCCCGCGCGTAGATTTCGCATTCTTCCTGGGGCCATAGCTCAGCTGGGAGAGCGCTACAATGGCATTGTAGAGGTCGCCGGTTCGATCCCGGCTGGCTCCACCAACAACACGTCCGAGCACGTACACCAAGCCCAGGCACCGCAACGGTTTCTGGGCTTTTTCATGTCCGAGTACGCCCGCCTAGGTCCGTTGACATCCGGGCGATTTTAGGCGCACAGGCATTCCGGGAATTGAACCGTTGGCCCTCATCGGCCTAGCCATTCGCAACTTCAAGCCCGGCGCCAAGCGCTACAAGCGCGTCGAGGCGATGGGCTGTACGTGGAGGTGCACCCCAACGGCTCGAAGTATTGGTGCCTCGAGAACCGGTTCGCGGCCCGTGGCGCGTGACAGTGCCCCTGCGCACCCTGGGGACCTTACACCGATGCCTGCAGCCGGGAGTGGGTCGCCATGCTGAGCTTGGACGGCTTCGCCCATCTGGTGCGGGCCACCATGGAAGGGCTGCCCGAGTGCCTGGCAGGCATCCATGACGAAGCCGCCTGCCGGGTGCCGCCGGCAGAGGAGATCGGGAAGGCATTGGAGGAGCTGGCCGCGTCCCTTTCCGCCGCTGGGGGCGAGCCCTGAGCCACCAGGCCGCGCAATGGCAATCGTCCACTGTCGGCCGCTGGCAGTCTGGCGCGATCTCGCGGTCCGAATCACCCGTATAGCGCAGCCCGGCCAAGGTTCTCACTCCGCGTTGCATGGAAGCCTCGCGGACCGCCGGCTATGCTTGAAGCCATCGCCTGCTATGCGCTCACCGCCACCATGCACGCCGTATCCGGCCTGGTGGCGCGTCCAGAGGGGAGCCGCGGCGCATATCTGGCACCCAGGAAGCCATTCTGGGGGCATATTTGGGGGCACAATCGAAATCTGGACGACACACAGTCCTCAAGAAACAGCCACATATGGGATTTGTTCTGTAGAGACTGGCGCGGGTCGCGCCGCCGTCCGGGTGACATGGGTGATGGTGGAACGCCGCCTTCATTGGCCCCGGGGGCCAGGCATGGGATCCCCGAGATACACGTCGAAGCGCGTGCTCTTCCCCGTGAAGGTGAGGGCCGGGCGACGTCCGGCCAGGGGCGGGGCGCGACGCGGGCGTTTGACGACCACCCGTCCTGCGCCGTGGTCGAGTGCGGCCTCGAGCAGGCGTCCCGCGTCGTCGTCCGCGCCCACCAGGTACTGGAGCATCTGCATGGCCCGGCCGGGAAGTGCCTCCTTCTGCTGCCCTGGGAACATGGGGTCCAGATAGACGAGGTCGAAACGGGGCTGTCGGGGCAGCCAGGCGATGGCGTCGGCCTGGATCAGGTCCACGCGCGCGAGGAGCGGGGCCAGGCGGCCGCGGGCTGCGCGCTCCAGTCCGTCCTGCAGGAGGCAGGCGATGAGCGGGTGCCGTTCGAGCAGGGTGACCTCGTAGCCCAGGGTGGCGAGGCTCAGCCCGTCGGTCCCGAGCCCAGCGGTGGCATCGACCGCTCGCATCCCGGTGCGGCGTCGGCCTAGAGCGCGGGCCAGCAGTGTATGGTGGGCGCGGCCTGCCGCCAGGCGGTAACCCGCCTCGCCGCGCTCGAAATCGCAGACCAAGGGCCGCAACCCCCATGCGGCCGGGGCCCGAAGCTCCAGATGGGGCCCCCCGACCAGGAGTGTGAAGCGATCGGTCTCGGGCGCCGCGGCGGTCTCCAGGCCCAGAGACGCCGCCAGGCGCTCGGCCCGCCAGCGCTGGCGGTGATCCCGTGCGCAGACCACCGTCTGCGTCCGCCAGCGTTCCGCCCCATCACGAAAAGACCCCGCCGGGGCGGGGTCCGTATTGCGTGTCCGCATGCGGGCTTCGTGGGCGTCAGTCCTCGCCCGTGAATGCTGCGAACAGGTTGAGCAGGTGCACGAACATCACGTAGAGATCGGCGAACAGGGAGACCGTGATCATGATGTAATTGGCCTCCCCCTCGTGGATCATTCGGCTGGTGTCGTACAGGATCATCCCGGACATGAGGATCACCGAGGCCGCCGAGATCGTGAGCGACAGGGCGGGGATCTGCAGGAAGATGTTGGCCACGATGGCGAGCAGCACGACGATCAGTCCCACGAACAGGAACCCGCCCATGAAGCTGAAGTCCCTGCGAGTGACCATCGCATAGGCGGACAGGCCGACGAACAGTACAGCCGTGGTCGCGAAGGCCGAGAGCACGATCTGGTTGCCGCCCGGCAGCCCCAAGTAGTAGGTGAGCACGGGCCCCAGCGTGTAACCCATGAAGCCGGTGAACAGGAAGGTCAGCGGTAGGGCCCAGGCACTGTTGCGCATGGCGTTGATTAGGAAGGGCATGCCGATGAACACGGCCATCACCAAGAGCCAGGGCAGCGGCCGTGCACCGGTGGTCATGGCGACCCCAGCGGCCAGCGCGCTGGTGATCAGGTTCATGCCCAGCAGCAGGTAGGTGTTGCGCACCACCTTGTTGATCTGCAGCTCGCGGGTGGCGGTGTATGTGCGATTCAGGGATTGGGTGTTCATAGGCTTGTTCGTCTTCTCTCCTGGCGGGTTCGTATGGGGGTCCCGGCACCTGCGGTGGCGCCAGAACCAGCATATCGCAAGCATATACGCTGCAGCGTTTTAGACAAGTGCGCGCGATTGAGTTCGCCGCAGTTGTGCGCGGTGGCGAATCGGGTATCCTTTGCTGGATTCGTTCGAGGGGTGCGTCTGCGTCGGGACATGCCGGCCGCGGGATGGGATCGCGGCAGTATTGGCGTGCATTGTCGAGAACGATCCGGAACGCGCAGGGGTGCGGGTCGCCCGGCCGGGGTGCCGGAGTGGGTCCGGGGTCATGGAGAGGTGGCTGAGCGGTCGAAAGCGGCGGTCTTGAAAACCGTTGACCCGCAAGGGTCCGGGGGTTCGAATCCCTCCCTCTCCGCCACGTCGCACAGCGTTTCCGCAACGCGGTAACCCGGGGTTTCGGTGGGCCTGTGCAGGCCCGTCTTCGTTGGCGCCAGACTACCAGGCGGGTCGGCTGGCGGGTGACACAACCAAGAAGAGGAGTACCTCAGGATGGCAGAGTTGTTTTCGGAAGAGTGGTTCAAGAATTTCATGGCAGCCTGGAACAACGAACCCGAGCTCTACGAGCCGCTGGCCAACATCGGGTTCAACTCGGTGATCGCCTACGGATTCGACGGTGAGGACCAGCCGCGGGGCTACATCGCCGTCGAGAATGGGAAAGCCGTGGACGCGGGGCTGTACGATGGCCGCGAGGTCAACTGGGACCTGCGGGCGACCAAGGACAACTGGGAGAAATGGATGAAGAAGCCGCCGGGCATGATGGGGCTGGGCATGGCCTACACCTCCCGCAAGCTCAAATTCAACGTCGGTGACTATGCGGCCATGATCAAGGACCCGCGCATGGCTGGACCGTTCATCAAGAGCTTCTCGGTGATGGCCAAGGCCTGAGCCGGAGAGGCCCCCAGGCGGCGCCGAGGCCCGCCGGGCGGGAACGTCCGGCGGGCCTCGTGTTTTTGTGGCCCATCCACGGCCTCCGACAGGCATGGCAGCCGGCAGATTCCTGAGGGCCGTCTATACTCCATCTGGGCGGGTCGCAAGCCCGCTGCAAGATCCAGCACACGAACCCACCTGAGGAGGTGTACCGATGGCGGCCACGAGCATGAACGATATCCTGCATCCGGATCCCACCGGACGACGGCGGTATTCGAAGTTTCCCGATTGTCCGGAGGACTGGAGTCCGGAGCAGGCCTCCGAGATCGCCGCCGCCGAGGGCATCGCATTGACGGACGACATCTGGGAGGTCGTGCGCGCCCTCCAGCACTATTTCGCCACGCACGACTTTCCCAACATGCGCGAACTGCACGACGCGCTCGACGAGCACTTCCACGTCAAGGGTGGCATGAAGTATCTGTACACGGTGCTTCCCGGGGGGCCGGTCGCACAGGGCTGTCGTCTCGCCGGGCTGACGCCGCCCGCGGGGTCGGTGGACCTCTCCTTCGGCAGCGTCCAGTAGTCCGCTGTCGCCCGCCGGTGTGCGCTCCCGAGGCCCGCACCGGCGGGTTCCTGGCGGCTACGTACCGGACGACGGCACGTAGCGCACGCCGGTTTCCAGCCGGCCGTCGGGATGCAGGCGTAGCCAGCGGTAGCCGGCGCCCTCGTCCTGCAGGGCGAAGGCGGAGGTGCGTGACCGAAACTGCATGGCCGTAGATGGTGTGCCCAAGGCCATGGCCGAGCCGATGCGGCCGGCGAAGGCCTGATGGGTGTGGCCCCAGAGCACGGCGCGGACCTGGGGCCTGTCGCGCATCAGCGCCCCGAAGGCCTCGGCGTCGCGCAGCATGATGGCATCGAGCCAGGGGCTGCCCACGGGCAGTGCGTGGTGATGGAGAAAGACCACCGCCGGTGTTTCCGGCTCTTGGTCGAGCCAGCTGCGGAGCTGTGCGAGCTGCCGCTCCCCCACCCGGCCCGCCCCTTCGCCGGGCACCGTGGAGTCCAACAGGTATAGGCGCCAGCGGCCCACCGCCCCGCGTTCCACCAGCGGTGCATGGGACAGCCCTTCGCGCATGCGGGTGGCATCGTCGTGATTGCCGGGCAGGGACCAGCAGGGCCACGGCACCTCCTCCAGCAGCGTATCGAGCCGCGCGTAGGCGGCTTCGTCGGGTTCGTGCACCAGATCCCCGGTGAGAATGGCCAGCCGCGCTTGGGGATGGTGGCGCCGGGCGTCGGCCAGCACCTGGCGCAGCCGCGCCTGCGGGTCCACGCCCCAGAGGATGCCGCCCGGTGCGGGCGGCAGATGAAGGTCCGTGAACTGAAGGATCTCGGTGACCATGGACTCGCCGGGCCTGGAATTGCAGAATGCGCCCCAGGGCCGTGGCCGCTCCGGCGTTGCGCGGCGCTTGGGGGCCCCATGTCCCACGCCTGGGCGTCGCGGCCCCGCATGCGATCGCTCGTGCATGCTGCTGGGCGCCCCCGATCCCCGTCCGGGCCGGAACCGCCGCCTGCAGGGGGTGCGAGGCCGGAATTATCCTCCGCTGAGGGAGTTGCGACAATGACGACGAAGATCTTGCTGGACGAACAGGACATTCCCACGCACTGGTACAACGTGGTGGCGGACATGCCGAACCCCCCGGCGCCGCCGCTCGGCCCGGACGGCAGACCCGTCGGACCCGAGGCGCTCGCTGCCATCTTTCCGCCGGGACTCATCGAGCAGGAGGTGAGCACCGAGCGCTGGATCCCGATCCCCGAACCCGTGCGCGAGGCATGGCGCCTCTGGCGGCCCTCGCCGCTGTACCGTGCGTACCGGCTGGAGCAGGCGCTGGGGACGCCGGCCAAGATCTTCTACAAGTACGAAGGGGTCAGTCCCGCCGGCTCGCACAAGCCCAACACGGCCGTCGCCCAGGCCTATTACAACCATGAGGCCGGCATCCGCCGTCTGACCACGGAGACCGGTGCGGGTCAGTGGGGCTCTTCCCTGGCGCTGGCCGGGCGCATGTTCGACCTGGAGGTGCGGGTCTATATGGTCCGGATCAGCTACGAGCAGAAGCCCTACCGGCGCTCCATGATGAAGGTCTGGGGCGCCGAGGTGTTCCCCAGCCCCACCGAGATGACAGAGGCCGGACGCAAGGTGCTGGCCGAGCACCCGGACACCACGGGTTCACTGGGCATCGCCATTTCCGAGGCCGTGGAGGAGGCCGCCGGTCGGACCGACACCAGTTATGCGCTGGGTTCCGTACTCAACCACGTGCTGTTGCATCAGACCGTCATCGGCCTCGAGGCCAAGAAACAGTTGGAGCAGGTGGGCGAGTATCCGGACATGGTCTTCGCCCCCTGCGGGGGCGGCTCCAATTTCGGCGGCATCGCCTTCCCGTTCTTCGCCGACAAGGCCGCTGGGCGCGAGGTGGAACTGGTGGCCGTGGAGCCCCAGTCCTGCCCGACGCTGACTCGCGGGGTGTACGCCTACGACTATGGGGACACCGTGGGGCTCACCCCGCTGCTCAAGATGTACACCCTGGGGCACGACTTCGTTCCGCCCGGCATTCACGCCGGTGGGCTGCGTTATCACGGTGATTCACCCCTGGTCTGCCAGCTGTATCACGATGGGCTCATCCAGGCCCGTGCCGTGGCCCAACTGGCCACCTTCGAGGCGGGCGTGACGTTCGCGCGCACCGAGGGGATCGTACCGGCCCCGGAGTCCAACCACGCCATCCGCGCGGTGATCGACGAGGCGCTGGCCTGCAAGGAGCGCGGCGAGCCCAAGACCCTGTTGTTCAATCTCTCGGGTCACGGCCATTTCGACATGTCCGCCTATGACAAGTACTTCGCCGGCGAGCTGCAGGACTACGCCTATCCGGAAGAGGCGGTACGCGAGGCACTGGCCCATCTGCCCAAGGTGGAGGCGGCCTGAGTCGGGTCCTTTCGCGGCGGTCGGGGCCGCCGTGCGCGCACTGCGTCTGTGGGCCCTGGGGCTGGTGTGTTGGGCCGCGGGCGGGTGCACGGCTGCGTACTTCCACCGGGTCGCGGAGGCGCCCGCCGAGACACGCTGGTCGCTGGCGGACCTGCCCTGGGACGAGGTGTGGATGGGGCTGGTGTTCAACGGACACAAGATCGGCTATTCCCACCTGGAGCTGCGGCCGGCGCCGGGGGCCAGCGGCCGCTACCTGCTGTGCGCACAGACCGCCATGCGCTTCCACTTCCTCATGTTGGACAAGGCCGTGAGCCTGGCCGGGTGCGACCGGGTGGACGAGCGGCTGCATGTGGAGCGCTTCGACTATCGGGTGGAGGTGGACCGCAGCCGGATGCAGATCCACGGTGCGGTACACGGAGCCGAGCTGCACGTCCGGATTCGAACCGGGGACCGGGAGTCGCAACAGCGGCTGCGCCTGGAGGGGCCGCTGTACCCGGCCTCGGGTATCGACCTGTACCCGGTGGTCCACGGCCTGCAGGAGGGGGCCGAGTACACGTATCAGGTCTACAGCGCCGAG
>JALVEU010000031.1 GCA_027030565.1 Gammaproteobacteria bacterium
ACGCGGCCTGGTCGCGCCGGAAAACGTAGTCGCGGCGAGCGCCGACCCGCACGAGCGGGTGTATCTGATCGTGGACGCGCAGGGCAACGAGCGCGAGGAGCGACGCCGGCCGCCCCCGGAGATGGACGCCTTGCGTGAACGCCTCTGGAGCGTGTTGGAGCGTGAAGGCAAGACGTTACTCGCCCTCAACGCCGGGCTCTTCGCCGGTGCCTTGAGTGACCGCGTCACCGCACGCATCATGGCCGCGCGGCGCAGCGTCGCGCAGCGTGTCATCCATCAGTACTGCGTGGCCAAGGGCGTGGCGGTGGCCTTCAATCCGGTTCCTATCACCGATCTGGCCGCGGCGGCAGGCCTCGACGTGGCGCTGACCGTCCATTTGAGCCGGGTCTACGGGCTGCCCATGACGCGGCGCGAGGCCGCGGCACTGGTGCGGACCATCGTCGTGCAAGCCTCGGCGGTGATGGGCACGGCCTGGGCCATGAACCTGGCCTCCTCCGCCCTCAAGCTCGGCAGCGGCGGTCTGTCCACCGCCGTCACTGCAGGCGCTCAGGGCGCGGTGGCCTACTACGCCACGCTGGTGGTGGGGCGGGCCGCCGAGCATTATCTGAGCCAAGGCAAGGCCTGGGGGGAGAGCGGGCCCAAACGGGCCGTGCAGCGCATCGTCGAAGAGGTGGATCGGGCCTCGGTGCTCGCCGAGGCCCGCGAGGCCATCGCCCGTCGGCTGGCCCGGGCCGGCGCCGAGTGAGCCCGCGGCTGCGTCGTCCGTGGGGCAGGATTCGGATGGGCCGCCAGCCGGCGGAGGGAATGCATCCGGGCGGGCTCTCCTGGAGGATCCTGGTCAGGAAGGTTTTCCACGGCTCCGCCCACCACCCGTGCAGCGCCCCCCCGGATATGAGGAAAGAGACGGACCCGCCGACACGTCTCGCGGCCGTGACCGCCGTGCCATGAACCGTTACCGGTTGCTGGAGAAGCGCCTGGATGCTTTTGTCGCCGCCCGCCAGGAGGGGCTCCTGCGTGGCGGTTCGGTCGGCCTGGAGCGGGAGGCGCTGCGCGTGGCACCGGACGGGAGCCTCTCGCATCGCCCGCATCCCAGGGCCCTGGGTTCGGCGTTGACGCATCCGTGGATCACCACGGACTTCTCCGAGGCATTGATCGAGCTCATCACCCCGCCGCTGCCCGACGTGGGGGCGGCCATCGACTTCCTCTGCGACCTGGAAACCTATGTGTACGAGGTCCTCGAGGACGAATTCCTCTGGGCGACCAGCATGCCGTGCATTCTGCGCGGCGAGGCGGACATTCCCATCGCCTGGTACGGCACCTCCAATCCGGGGCTCATGAAGCACATCTACCGCGTGGGACTGGGCAACCGATACGGGCGTGCCATGCAGCTCATCGCCGGGGTGCACTTCAACTACTCCTGCAACGAGGGGCTGTGGGCGGTGTACCAGGTCCTCGAACACGACGCCCGGCCCCTGCGCGAGTTCATCGATCACGGCTATTTCGCCATGCTGCGCAATCTGCTGCGCCTGGGGTGGATGGTGCCGTACCTGTTCGGCTGCTCGCCGGCCGTCTGCAAGACCTTCGTGGGCGACCAGCCCACGGACATGGCATGGTTCGACGAGACCACCTATTACTATCCCTACGCCACCTCGCTGCGCATGGGGGACATCGGCTACCAGAACAACAAGGCCTACGAGTCCGGGTTCAAGGCGCGCTACGACAATCTGGACCTGTACATCGCCAGTCTGCAGTGGGCCACGGAGACTCCCGATCCCCGTTACGAGCAGATCGGCGTACGAGTCGACGGACGTTATCGCCAGCTCAATCCCAACATCCTGCAGATCGAGAACGAGTACTACAGCACGGTGCGCCCGAAGCAGCCGCTGCGTGGGGACGAGAAGCCGGTGATTGCCCTGCGGGAGCGCGGTGTCCAGTATGTGGAGCTACGCTCACTGGACGTGGACGCGTTCAGTCCGGCCGGCGCCAACGGACCCGAGCTCCGCTTCCTCGAGGCCTTCATGCTGTTCTGCCTGTTGCACGAGAGCCCACGGCTGCCCATGAAAGAGGCTCGTGAGGTGGATCGCAACGAGTTTCGGGTCGCCCACCGCGGTCGCGAACCGGGCCTCAGGCTGGAACGCAACGGCCGCGAGGTACCACTCAGGGAGTGGGGGTTGGAGGTCCTGGACGCGATGACGGGGATCTGTGAAATCCTGGACGGGGATCAGGCCCCGGGACCCTATACCCAGGCCTTGGAACGCCAGCGTGAGACCTTCCTGGAACCCGAGCGTACACCCTCGGCACGCATGCTGCGTGAGATGCGTGCTCGGGGCGAGGGGTTCCATGCCTATGCACGGCACCGTTCCGAGATCCTGCGCCGGTTCTTCCGTCGGCGGCGACTCCATCCGGCGCAGCGCGAGATCTTCGACGAGGTGGCCAGGGCCAGCCGGCGCCGGCAAGCGGAGCTGGAGGCCGGGGATTCGTTGCCGTTCGACGCCTATCTGGCACGTTACTTCGCCCAGACCTGACGGGGCCTGGGCCGACCGCTATACTGATTCGGTCCTTCGCGATGGCGAGAGACCCCGAGAACAACAACGAATCTGGAGCAGCACATGGCTATCGACGCACTCAGCATTGCCGCCATCATCGTCAGCCTGATCGTCGTCGTTGTGGTCTATTGGGCTGCCACCAAGTTCAACCGCGAGCTGGATCGTAAGTTGCGCCTGCTGGCGCGCCACCAGGAGGCGCTGCTCAACAGCCACGAGGCACGGGAGCTGTGCAAGGCCATCCGGGCCCAGTATCCCGACGCCTGCCCCGGGCTGGATTTCACCATCGAGGCCGACCAGACGGATCTGCCGCACATCGCGGAATGGCGGCTGGACGCCCCCAAGCCCGACGAGAAGGCACTCCTCAAGGGGAAGGGCGGGACCAACGGTTCTTGAGCCTGGAGCCGGACCGCTGGGAAGCGCCGAAGATCCGGACGGGGCGGACGGGACCGCCTCTCAGGCCGGCCCGAAGAAGGAGGGCAGAGTGCCCACAGTGCATCCCGAAGTCCAGGCGCACACCCGAGCGCCGTGCAATGTGGCCATCGGGCCGCACGGCAGGTCCTTCGGCGAGCGCGCTTCGCTTCAGTAGGGCGCGCAGGCCGCCCCGAACAAGCCGGGGGCGGTGGGGCGGGCCGCAGTATCGAGCCGATAGCTGAGCTGGATCCCGGTCACCAGGTCCCCGTGTTCCACACCCGTCCTGGGAGCGTCCATGTACCGGCGGTAGCCCACGCGCGCGCCCAACGACCAGTCCGATGCGAGCCGATAGCAGGCTCCGATCTGCAGCGAGGCGTCGCGGAACCCACTGCCTGCGGCATCGGCGCCGAATCCGGACGACGGAGCATTCCAATAGTCGGCGTCCGTCCAGGTGGTACCCAGTCCAAAGCTCAGATCCAGCCGGTCATGCACCTCGGCCACGTAGCCGGCCAGCAGATCCCCGCGCAGCCCCTCGAACATCGAGGGACGGTCGGCGGCCACACGCGTGCTCCAGCGAGCGCCCAGGCGGGCACCGCCCAGCTTGCCGAGGGTGAACAATCCCACGTCCGTATCGATGCGGCGGTGCGAGGGTGGGTCATAGAGACCGGAGCGCTGGCGGCTCAGCAGGCCCAGTTCCAGATGCTCGCCGTCGAACAGCGTTGCGTCCAACGCGTCCACCCGGGTGTCGAGACGCAAGGGTGCGTGCATGTCGAACGCGCTGCCTGCCGGCGCGGTCTGTAGCCAGCCTCCCTCCGGTTGAAAGAGTCCCCCTTCCAGGGCCTGTGCCGGCAGCACCGAGGCCAGGCCCAGTACGGCCACGGAAACGGTAATCGCACGATGAGTCATGATGCCACCTCATTGCAGCAGCTCTGTTGAGACGGCGCACGGGAGTTCCGTTCCTGCGCGATCCGGATCCCTGGAATATCCCCCTTGTGAAAGGCTGACCCGACGATCGAGTGGCCTTTCCTAAACTTCCATTCTAGTCCACCGGTGAGGTGATGCATCCATATTCGTCATGGACGGACGCCGAGGCGCGACGAGGCGTATGGGACCGGCGCTCGGCTCAATCCCGGCGCAGCCGCTCGGACAGTGCGATGGGCGTGGGACAGCGCGTGACGATGAGGCTGCCCGAGACCACGAAGCTCAGCAGAGTGGCCGTCTGGATCAGGTAGGACATGCGCGTGTCGATGATTCCGGCACGCTCGGCAGCCAGGGCGATGAACAGGGAAAACTCGCTGATCTGTCCCAGGCGCAGCCCCACTTCCGTGGCCCGTCCCGAGGCCTCGCCGGACAGGCGCAGCAGCCCGCGGAAGACCGGGGGCTTGAGCACCAGCACCAGCACGGTGAGACCGATGGCCGGAAGCCACACACTGTGCAGCATACGCAGGTCGAATCCGGCCCCCAGGGAGAAGAAGAACAGCACCAGGAAGAAATCGCGCAAGGGCCGCAGATGGTCGGCGATGAAGTCGGCGATGCGGCTGGTGGCCAGGGCCACGCCGGCGATGAAGGCCCCCACCTCGTGTGAGAGCCCGAGGAAGTGGGCGAGCTCGGCCAGGCCCAGGCACCAGCCCAGGGCCACCAGGAAGACGTATTCCTGGATGGCGTCGAAACGGGCGATGAGCGGGATCAGCGCGTAGCGGGCGAACAGGAGCGCGAAAGCGATGGCACCCGGCAGCGCCGCCAGATGCAGTACGAGCTGCACGGGGCTCAGCCCGGTGGCACTGGCCCATTCGATCCATACGAGGATGGCGATGGCCACCAGGTCCTGCAGCAGCAGGATGCTGATGATGACCTCGCCGGTGCGACGGTGATGCAGCACCGTGGTGGGCAGCAGCTTGAGGCCGAGGATGGTGCTGGAAAACGTGAGCGCCGCCCCCAGCACCAGGGACTCGGCCTGGGTGTAGCCGAGCGCCCTGCCTGCACCCCAGCCGAGCAGGGCGAAGACCAGGGAGCTCGCACCAGTGACCAGGGTGGTCTCCCGGGCGAGCTGCACCAGCTTCTGGGGATACATGTTCAGCCCCAGAAGAAACAGCAGGAACATCACCCCGAACCCGGCGATTCGGCGGATGTCCTCCGGGTCTTCCACCAGCCCCAGGCCCGAGGGACCGATCAGCAGACCCAGGGCGATATAGGCGATCAGCAGCGACTGGCGCAGGAACAGGGCCACGGTGGCCAGTACTGCGGCACCCGTGAAGATGAGAAAGATGGTCGTGGCGAGGTCGTCGCTGGGCATCGCGAGCGCTCGGGAGACCTGGTCTGTTGAGTGTAGACGGTGTCGCCGCCTCACGCGTCCCGAGCCGTGGCGTGGATGACCAGCCACTCGGCCCAGTGCCACAGGGGCAGTTCCGTGCCGGCCTGCAGGTGTGCCAGACAGCCGATGTTCGCCGTGAGGATCGCCCGTGGCCCCCGCACGGTGAGGTCCTCCAGCTTGCGGTCACGCAGCCGGCGGGCGATGCGCGGCTGGAACAGACTGTAGGTGCCGGCCGAGCCGCAGCACAGGTGAGCGTTGGCCACCGGTACCAGCCGGGCGCCCGCCCGCTCCAACAGCCGGGCGACCTGCTCGGCCCGGTGCAGGTGGTGCTGGAGCGTGCAGGGGGCGTGGAAGGCCACGGGATCGCTGTACCGGATCGGCGCGGGTTCCACGAGTTCGGCCAGGTCGCGCAACCGTTGAGCGAGCAGTCGCGCTCGGGCGGCGTGGCGTGAATCGCCCCCCAGGTACTCGGGATACCGGTGCATGAAGGCTGCGCAGCCCGAGGCGGTGGCGACGAAGGCCTCGGTCTCCTCGAGCATTGGAGCCCAGCGCTCCAGGTTGGCGCGCATGCGGCGCCGGGCCGGTTCGATCTTGCCCAGATGGAATTCCAGCGCTCCGCAACAGCCGTCGGCGGTACCGACACGATGGCCGGAGCCGGTGAGCAGCACGGCCGCCGCACGATCGATGGACGGGCGCAGCGCCGGTTGCACGCATCCCCGGTGCAGGAGCACCGTGGGACGCCCAGAGGTCTGCACGGGCGCAGCCGGCAGTTCCACCTCCATCAGAGTGCGGCGCAGTCCGGCCGGCAGCAGTCCCCGCATGCGGCGCGCCAACCCGGTGAGCGGCGACAGAAACCGACGCTCGGGCAGGAGGCGGGCTGCGAACCCGCGCAACACCTGCTCGCCCATGGGGCGTCGGGTGGTGCGCTCCAGCCATGCCCGCCCGAAATCCGCCACCGCGCCGTATCGGACGCCGGAGGGGCAGGTGGTCTCGCAGGCCAGGCAGGTGAGGCACCGGTCCAGATGGAGCCGCATGCGCTCGCTGGGCGCGCTCCCTTCGAGCAGTTCCCGCACCAGATAGATGCGTCCCCGGGGGCCGTCCGACTCGTCGCCCAGGATCTGATAGGTGGGACAGGTGGCGTTGCAGAACCCGCAGTGCACGCACTGGCGGATGAGTTCTGCCGCACGCCGAGCCTCCGGGTCCGGGCGAAACGATGGAGCGAGGCGTACGTCCATGGGTTTTTTCCTTCAGAGGCCGGCGTAAAGCCGTCCGGGGTTGAAAACCCCGTGTGGATCGAAGATGGCCTTGAGTCTGCGGTGGAGGTGCAGCACGGGTGCGGCCAGTGGCTGGAACACCTCGTCTTCGCCCGGATCGCCGCGGAACAGGGTGGCATGGCCCCCCGCACTGGCAGCGGCGCGGCGCACGGATTCTGCGTCGCTGTCGCTCAGCAGCCAGCGCTGGGCGCCGCTCCACTCCTCGGCCCAGTCGCCAGGAAGCGGGATCTGGGGTGCAGCGGGGGGTACGGAGAGTCGCCACAGTGGGCGCGGGTCGTGGAACCAGGGCAGACGCTGCTCGCGCACGTCCTGCCACAGGGCGGTGTCGTCGGGGAGCCGTTCCCCGCCCAGCCGCCGCGCGGCCGCGGCGACGTCCGGGGCCTCGCCGGCCAGGCGCACGTAGAGGATCTCGCCGTCGTACCAGGTGGCGGTCACCGGCTGGGGGCTGCGCCACAGGCGCTCCAGCGTGCTCCGCATCTGGGCCTGATCGAGCGCCAGGGCGCGCGTCTCGGTCTGTGCAGGTAGGGGCACCAGCTTGAGCGTCACCTCCACGAGCACGCCCAGAGTCCCCAAGGCGCCGGCCATGGGTCGGAACAGGTCGTAGCCGGCCACGTTCTTCATCACCTCGCCGCCGAAGTGCAGGAGCTGACCTGTGCCGTCCAGGACGCGTACACCCAGGAGGTGGTCGCGTACCGCACCGGCCCACGGTCGCCGCGGGCCGGAGAGTCCCGCGGCGACCATACCACCCACGGTGGCCGCCGCACCGAAGTGAGGCGGTTCGAAGGCGAGCATCTGGCCGGTTTCGGCCAGCCGGGCCTCGAGTTGTGCCAGGGCGGTCCCGCCGAGCACGGTCACGAAGAGTTCGCTGGGTTCGTGGTGCACGATGCCGCTCAGCCCCGTGGTGTGCAGGGGTTCGCCATACACGGAACGGCCATAGAAGCGCTTGGTGCCACCACCGACGATCTCCAGTGCGGTGCCCGTGGCTGCGGCTTCTCGCACGCGTTCGCGCAGCCTCGCGATCGCCGCCTCGGCCATCAGAAACGTGGCAGTTCCGGGTGGGGAAGCGCCCCCCCATGGACGTGCATGGCACCCAGTTCGGCACACCGGTGCAGGCTTGGAACGGCCTTGCCGGGGTTGAGCAGACCTTCGGGGTCGAAGACCTGCTTCACGGCGTGGAACCGTTCCAGCTCGGCCGGGGCGAACTGCACACACATGGCGTCGAGCTTCTCCACCCCCACGCCATGTTCGCCCGTGATGGTGCCGCCGGCCTGCACGCAGAGTTCGAGGATGCGCGTGCCGAAGCGCTCGGCGCGCTCCAGCTCTCCGGGTTTGGCCGCATCGTAGAGGATCAGCGGGTGCAGGTTGCCGTCTCCGGCGTGGAACACGTTGACCACCGCCAGCCCGAATTCGCGCGACAGCCGGGCGATGCCTTGCAGGACCTCGGCCAGGCGCCGCCGCGGGATGGTGCCGTCCATACAGTAGTAGTCGGGCGAAATGCGTCCCACGGCCGGGAAGGCCGATTTGCGCCCGGCCCAGAACCGGGCTCGTGTCTGGGGATCGCGCGCGGTGTCCACGCGGGTGGCCCCATGGCGCTGGAGGAGTTCGCGTACCCGGCGGGCCTGGGCCTCAACGCTCTCGGTCGTTCCGTCGAGTTCGACCAGCAAAATGGCGGCGGCGTCCACCGGATATCCCGCATGGACGAAGTCCTCGGCGGCACGGATCGCCGGATTGTCCATCATCTCCAGACCGGCCGGCACGATACCGGCACCGATGATCCCGGCCACGGCGTCGGCCGCTGCGGGCAGGGCTGCGAAAGCGGCCAGCAGTACAGCCACATCCTCGGGTCGCGGCAGCAGCTTCACGGTGATCTCGACGATCACCCCGAGCATGCCTTCACTGCCATGGAGCAGGGCGAGCAAGTCGTAGCCGGGGGTGTCGAGCGCCTCACCGCCCAGCGTGAGGGTCTCACCGTCCGGGGTCACCACGCGCAGTCCCTGCACGTTGTGCACGGTGAGCCCGTATTTCAGGCAGTGTACGCCGCCGGCGTTCTCGGCCACGTTGCCCCCGATGGAGCAGGCGATCTGCGAGGAGGGGTCCGGAGCGTAGTAGAGGCCGTGGGGGGCGGCAGCCTCGGAGATGGCCAGATTGCGCACCCCGGGCTGGACACGTGCGATGCGATTGACCGGGTCGATGCTCAGGATGCGGTTGAAGCGCGCCATTGACAGCACGATGCCGTCGGGATCGGGCAAGGCGCCTCCGGACAGACCCGTGCCCGCGCCGCGGGCCACCACCGGGACGCGATGCCGGTGTGCCGCGGCGAGGATCCTTTTCACCTGGTCCTCTGTAGTGGGGATGACGACTGCACCAGGTACCCGGCGGTAGGCGGGCAGACCGTCGCATTCGTAGGCGCGAAGCTCCTGGGGATGCGTGACCAGGGTCTCGGCGGGCAGCCACTGGCGCAGCTCGGCCAACATGGCCTGGAGCCGCTCGGCTGCGGAACCACGGGTGGGCGGAGTCTTTTCGGTGGCGTCGGTGAGCAAGATCGAGAACCCGGGTGTCTGAGGTACACCGTATAACTATAGCGAAAGGGCCGCGATGACGATGGGTCGTCCTGCTGCCGTCCTTGGGTTTCCGCTGCGGGCTCGGACCCGAAACAAAGTGCGGAGGCCGCAGGAAGGCCGCCGGCGATGGGCCGACAACCCTGGTATCACTCACATCGTAACGGCGAGTAGGCGGTTCGGGACGAGGCGGCTCGGGTGCGCAGGCGGTGAGCTTGCTCGCGGCCGGACAGGGGTGCGTGACCGCCTGATCCCGCCATCGGGTTGGGTGCAGTGATCGGGGACGCAGACCCGCGTGGACGCCGGTGTCTGGAAAAGCGCGCTGCGCGCGGCTACGCTTTGGCAGCCGGTGCGCGCGAACGTGTGCCGTGTGCGGCTGGGAACGCGTGGAGGCGGATTGATTCAGGCTTTGGCCATCGCGGGAGGCGGCGCGGTAGGGGCCGTGGCGCGTTATTGGGTGTCGGTGGGCGTCTATGCATTGCTGGGCCGTGCCTTTCCCTATGGCACGCTCACGGTCAATGTCCTCGGAGCGGGCCTCATCGGGATCCTCAGCGTGCTCCTGATCGAGCGCCTGGCGGTGGCGCCCGAGTGGCGTGGCGCCGTCCTCGTCGGGTTCCTCGGTGCATTCACCACGTTCTCGACCTTTTCCTACGAGACGCTGATGCTGCTGGAAGACGGGTACTTGTTGCGGGCGGCGCTCAACGTGCTGGGCAACGTGCTGCTCTGTCTGGTGGCCGCGTGGCTGGGCGTGAGCCTGGGGAGGGCGTTGTGAAGGTGACGGTGGTGCGGATCTATCTCTCCGAGCGCAGCCACAAACACGAGAAGGTGTTCCGTCTCCTGCACGACCGGGAAGGCGTGCGCGGCGTGACCATGTTTCGGGGCATCAGCGGCTTCGGTCACAGCGGCCGCATCCACGGGGCCTCACTGCTGGACCTGTCTCTGGACCTGCCGGTGGTCATCGAGTTCTTCGACGACCCGAACAAGGTGGAGGCGGTGGTGGCCGACCTGCGCGAGATCGTGGAGCCTGAACACATCCTTTCCTTTTCCGCGCAGCTGATCTGAGCTGGATCCGTGCTCCGCGGAGGGGGACGGTCGTTGTCAGCATCGGGCAGCTCTGCGTACCCTGTGCCCTTTTCGCGGGGCTCGGTCCCGCCTCGGGAGGAACAGAGGAAGGCGTATGTTGGATCCGAAGCTGTTGCGCAGCGACCCGCAGGGCGTGGCCCGGGCCCTTGCCCGCAGGGGATTTCACCTGGACGTGGAGGCCGTGGAGGCACTGGAGGCGCGGCGCAAGGCGCTGCAGACCGAGGCCGAACGGCTGCGGGCCGAGCGCAATGCACGCTCCAAGGCCATCGGGCAGGCCAAACGCAGGGGCGAAGACATCGAGCCGCTCAAGGCGGCCGTGGCCCGGCTGGGCGAGCGGCTCAGAGCGGTGGAGGCGGAGCTGGATCAGGTGCAGGCCCAGTTCGAGGAGCTGCTGCTGGGTCTCCCCAACCTGCCGGACGCCTCGGTCCCCGACGGCACCGACGAGTCGGCCAACGTGGAACTGCGCCGCTGGGGGGAGCCGCCCCAGTTCGATTTTCAGCCCCGGGACCACGTGGATCTGGGGGTGCCCAAGGGCTGGCTGGACTTCGAGGCCGCCGCCAAGCTGGCCGGCTCGCGTTTCGTGGTCATGCGCCAGCCGGTGGCCCGGCTGCACCGGGCGCTCATCCAGTTCATGCTGGACGTGCACACCCTCGAGCACGGCTATCAGGAGGTCTACGTGCCCTACCTGGTCAACGCCGAGAGCCTGCGGGGAACGGGGCAGCTGCCCAAGTTCGAGGCGGATCTGTTCCGCATCGAAGGCGATCCGGCCTACTACCTCATCCCCACGGCCGAGGTGCCGGTGACCAACCTGGTGCGGGGAGAGATCGTCGAAGACGCGCACCTGCCGTTGCGCCTCGTCTCACACACCCCCTGCTTCCGCTCCGAGGCGGGGTCCTATGGCAAGGACACGCGCGGCATGATCCGGCAGCATCAGTTCGAGAAGGTGGAGCTGGTGCAGATTGTGCGGCCCGGAGAGTCCTGGGCGGCACTGGAGACACTGACCGGGCATGCGGAGACGATCCTCCAGCGACTGCAGCTGCCCTATCGGGTGGTGGCCCTGTGCGCCGGGGACCTCGGATTTTCCGCAGCGAAGACCTATGACCTGGAAGTGTGGCTGCCCGGTCAGGGGCGCTACCGAGAGATCTCCTCGTGCAGCAATTTCCTGGACTTCCAGGCACGCCGGATGCATGCACGCTGGCGCAATCCCGCCACGCGCAAGCCCGAGCCCCTGCACACGCTGAACGGCTCCGGGCTGGCGGTGGGGCGTACCCTGGTGGCGGTCCTGGAGAACTACCAGCAGGCCGATGGGTCCGTGCGAGTGCCCGAGGTGCTGCAATCCTACATGGGCGGGATAGAGGTGCTAGAGTGATCCGGCGCCTGCTTCTGGCCCTGCTCTGGTGCACCCTCGGAGGAGGAGGCCTGGTCTCGGGCGAGACGACCACCGATCTGGAAGACGGATTCGACATTGCCGGAATCGACGATGTGCCCGCCCGGCGCGGGGTGGAACATCCGCCCTGGTTCAAGTCCTCGTTCCTCGATCTGCGAGAAGACTTGCGCGAAGCCGTCGCGCACGGCAAACAGGGACTCATCGTCTATTTCGGCCAGCCGGACTGTGCGTACTGTCAGGCGCTCCTGGAAGTCAACTGGGGCCGCGAGCGGGACATCGTGGCCTACACGCGCAGGCATTTCGACGTGGTAGCCATCGACATCTGGGGATCGCGCGAGGTGATTGACATGGAAGGTCGGGTGCTTGCGGAACGGGAGTTTGCGGTGCGCGAAGGCACCCATTTCACCCCCTCGCTGATTTTCTATGACGCTGATGGCCGCGAGGCGCTGCGGCTGCGCGGTTACTATCCGCCTTACAAGTTCCGGGCCGCGCTGGAATACGTGGTCGACGGTTTCTATCGGCAGGAGTCTCTGCGCGACTATCTGGCGCGCGCTGACCCACCCCCCAAGTTCGAGGTGGGCGGCCTCAACGAGCAGGCGTTCTTTGATCCGCCGCCTCATGCCTTGTGCCGCAGCCGGATCCCTGCTGCAAGGCCCTTGGTGGTGTTCTTCGAGCAGCGTGAGTGCCATGCCTGTGACATCCTGCACTCGGACCCGCTCCAGGACGGGGAGACCCGGGCCCTGTTGCAGCGTTTTCAGGTGGTGCAACTCGACATGTGGGCGCAGACGCCCGTCATCACGCCGTCCGGCGAACGGACTACGGCGCGGCGTTGGGCCGAGGATCTGCAGCTGTTCTACGCGCCCACCCTGGTGTTCTTCGACGAGGGGGGACAGGAGGTCTTCCGGCTGGATTCAGTGGCGCGCTTGTACCGGTTGCGCAATACGTTGCGTTACGTGTTGGCGAAGGGCTATCGGGAGGCCCCATTGCAGCGTTGGCAAGAGGATCGGCAGCAGTACAAGAGCGGCCTGCACGAGACCCGGGAGACGCCGTCGCGTCTCCCGGAATCCCGCAGAGGCCTATGACGACGGTCAGCCGCGGTCGGCCAGCGCCACGTGCTCGTCCATCGCCTTACGATGCTTCTCCATCTCGGCCTCGCGCTGCGCCCGCAGCTCGTCCATCTGCTTCCTGGCGGCTTCGTGCTGCGCCTCGATCTGCGCCCAGCGCTGTTCCATCATGCGCTCCATCTCCTGGCGTTGCTGGTCCAGGAGCCGGCGGTGCTGGTCCATGGCGGTCACGGGATCCAGGGCCACCGGCTGGACGTTCTGCATCTGCCGGGCATATTCGGCGGCGGCCTTCTGCTGGGCGGCAATGGCTTCGGCGATCGCCTTGCGCTGGGCCTCCATGGCCTCCTGCTGGGCCTGGATCTGCTCCTGGGTCGGTGCCGGAGCGGGGTATACAGCCGCAGCGGGGTATGCGTAGTACGGGTAGGCCCACCACGGTGCATCCCAGTAATCTCCCCAGAAACCCGAGTGGGCACTGGCGTGGAAATCGAAGTCGAAAGCACCGAATCCGTCGCCATCGAAGAAATCGAACGGACCCCACCAGGCCTGGGCACTGGTGGCGCTGGCGAGGGCGGCGGCGACGGCGAGACTGTGTAGGGTCTTCTTCATGTTGGCTCTCCTCTGTCTGGTTCGTTGTTCAGACGTGTCAGTCTAATATCAGTATACACTAACATTCTTATGTATCAACGGCCGTGCATGCCGAGCGGCCGTCGCCGATCGTCCCCTGCGGGATCGGTTTGCGCGGCTCGATGCTACCGATGGTCCCCGCGCGGCCGCCGGACAGACACGGGTCTGTTACAAAGTGCTTGCCTCGATTCTGGACGCGGTCATGAGCAGCGCTGGGCGCCGAAAAGCTGTGAACACCCAGGCCAAGCGGCCGGTCATGCTGGGCTTCGCCGCCTTGCTGGGGCTGCTGGTGGCCGGGCAGCTCGCCTTCGGGTTGCAGGCGCATCAGGCCTTCCACGACCTGCAGCTGCGGCTGGAACGGATCTTTTCCGACCATCAGGTGGTGGAGAACTGGCGCCATGGACTGGATGCTTGGGCGGTACGCGCATTTGCGCAGCCGCCGGATGCACGGCACGGGCCTGGAGAGGGGGTTCCCGAGCCGCCTTCGGTGGTGGGCCTGCTCGCCTTGCTGGAGGGTGACACCGATCCCCGGATGCAACAGCTGCTGCGCACCCTGCGTTCGGGCCTCGGCGCGCTCGAGGCGTCCGCTGGCGACACCCGGCCCGGAGACCCTGAGGCAAGCCAGCGCCGGCGACGTGCCCTCGAGGCCCTGGAGCAGGCCCTGGAGATCCTTGCCAGGCGATACGAGGATCGGTACCACGCAGTGAGTGCTCAGGGCGACCTCATCTATCATGATCTCCTGCTCCGGCAATTCTTGTTCGGCGGCGTCGTCCTTCTAGTGGGCGCCTTCATCGGCTGGCGCGCGACGCGCCGGATCGAGGCCGTGGAGCGCAGCTACGCGGGCGAGATCCGCCGGCGCAGGGCCATCGAGAAGGAGCTGGACGGCCACCGCGATCATCTCGAGGAGCTGGTCAATCAGCGCACCATGGAGCTCACGTACCAGGCCTCGCACGACGCTCTGACCGGCCTGTTCAACCGCTACGAGTTCGAACGACGCCTCGAGCTGACCCTGAGTCTGTGTCATACGGCGCGCTGTGTCTCCAGCGTGCTCTATCTGGACCTGGACCAGTTCAAGATCATCAACGACACTTGTGGACACATGGCTGGCGACGAGCTGTTGCGCCAGCTCGCCCATGTGCTTGAGAAACACGTGCGGAGGGGGGACACGCTGGCCCGCCTGGGTGGGGACGAATTCGGCATCATCCTCGATGGCTGCGATCTGGACCAGGCCCGCGCCATCGCCGAGACCATCAAGGAGGCTGTTTCGTCGTATCGTTTCGCTTGGCATGGAGGCGTGTACAGTGTGGGGGTGAGCATCGGGGTCTCCGCCGTGATGCCCGACGAGCTCAGCCGGGCCGAGGTGCTCAACCGCGCCGATTCGGCCTGCTACCTGGCGAAGGAGGAAGGGCGCAATCGGGTGCGGGTGTTCACCGAGAGTGATCAGGCCGTGGAGCGACGGCGCCGCGAGGTCCGCTGGATCAACCGCGTGCGCAGCGCCATGCAGGACGCCCGCCTGGAGCTCTACGGGCAGCCCATCGTCCCCGCGCGTCCCTCACCGGAGGGTCGGCCGTTGCACTGTGAGGTGCTGCTGCGCATCCGTGAGCCGGGCGGGGAGCGGGTGTTCTCCCCGGCCGATTTCATCCCCGCGGCCGAGCGTTACGGGCTCATGGAGGATCTGGATCGCTGGGTCCTGGAACACGCCGCCCGGGAGTACGTGGCCCGGTTCTCGGGCGTGGAGGCGGAACAGCGGCCGATCATGTTCGTCAACATCTCCGCGCAGTCGCTCAGTGACCACGATTTCACGGCCTGGATGGAGGAGCGCCTGCGCCGCCACGGCGTACCCAGGGGCGGGCTCTGCCTGGAGATCACCGAGACCGCGGCCATCTCCAATCTAAGCCGCGTCATCCAACTGATGAGTGCGTTGCACGAGCAGGGCGTGCTGTTTGCGCTGGATGATTTCGGCAGCGGGCTCACCTCCTTCGCCTATCTACGCTCCATGCCCCTGGAATTCCTCAAGATCGAGGGTGAGTTCGTACGGGACATGGACCACGACGAGGTCAACATCGCCCTGGTCAAGGCCATCAACGACGTGGGTCATGTGATGGGCCTGAAGACCATCGCCGAGTTCGTGGAGAGCGAGCGTCTCCTGCGCATGGTGCGTGACCTGGGCGTGGACTACTGTCAGGGCTACGTCTTCGCGCGGCCCCTGCCACTGGCCGAGGCCTTCGCCCGGTGCACGGGGAGCGACGTTTGTGTGAACCGGATACGGGCCTGAGGCATGAACGGCTCTGACGGGGCCATCGATCCCCGGCGCCTGGCCGATCTGCACGACCGGGTGCGTGACCTGGTGGTTCGCATCCATCGCGTCAGCGGGTGGATCGCGCTGGGCACCTTCTGTGCTTACGGGCTGGCCGCCTGGATCGGGTTTCAGGGCCGGCCGTGGATGGCCGTGACCTTGGCCACCGTGGCCTTCCTGATCTTCCGTCGGTTTCGCGTGCTGGCCCTGGGGCTGGTCCGCCATTGGGCGGGTGTACAGCCCGAGTACCGCGAGGCCATGGCCTTCGTGGACGAAGCGGTGGAACGACTAGGGCCCTCCCGCGCGTTGGGCGAGATCGCGGCCCGCCTGCACCAGCCGCCGCCTCGCCCGCCGGCAGACTGAGCACTCAGCGCCGATCGTGTCCCAGACCCGCCGCCAGCAGCACCCAGCCGGCGATGAAGGCCAGCCCTCCCAAGGGGGTCACCATTCCCAGGAAGCCGAGGCCGGTCACCGCCAAGGCATAGAGGCTTCCGGAGAAGAACAGGATTCCAGCGCATAGGGTGAGGGCCGCGGCGCGCATCCAGCCTTCCCGGCCCAGGTCCCAGAGCGCAGCGACCAGCAGCAGTCCGAGGGCGTGCAACAGGTGGTACTGCACGCCGGTATGGAAGATCTCCAGCAGCTGCCCGTCGAGCCGCCCCTTCAGCCCGTGGGCGGCGAAGGCGCCCAGGGCCACGCCGAGGGCGGCCAGCGCCGCACCGCACTGGGCGGCCAGCCGACGATTCACGTGGCCGCCAGCTGCCGGAGCACGTATGGCAGGATGCCGCCGTGCCGGTAGTAGGCTGCTTCCTGCGGGGTGTCGATGCGCACCCGCGCCTGGAAGCGGCGTACGGTGCCGTCGGCGGCCCTGGCGCTCACCTGCACGGTCCGTGCATTCCCGGCGGCCAGCCCCGTGATGTCGTAGCGCTCGCGGCCGGTCAGTCCCAAGGCCTCGGCGTTCTCGCCCGGCATGAACTCCAGCGGCAGGATCCCCATGCCCACCAGGTTGGAGCGGTGGATGCGCTCAAAACTCTCGGCGATCACCGCCCGCACCCCCAGCAACCTGGGTCCCTTGGCGGCCCAGTCCCGCGAAGAACCCGAGCCGTACTCCTTGCCGGCGATGACGAGGGTGGGTATGCCCTCGGCCTGGTAGCGCATGGCGGCTTCGAAGATGGTCATCTCCTGGTCGTCGGGCTGGTGGCGGGTGAAGCCGCCCTCGGTGCCGGGGGCCAGCCGGTTGCGCAGCCGGATATTGGCGAAGGTGCCGCGCATCATCACCTCGTGGTGGCCGCGGCGTGCGCCGTATGAGTTGAAGTCCTTGGGCTCCACCCCGTGGGCGATGAGCCACTGACCGGCGGGGCTGTCGGGCTTGATGGCCCCGGCCGGGGAGATGTGGTCGGTGGTCACGGAATCGCCCAGCAGGGCCAGAACCCGGGCACCCAGGATGTCGCCCACCGGCTGCGGCTCGGCGCCCAGACCTTCGAAG